>CAIYPH010000067.1 GCA_903928045.1 uncultured Rhodospirillales bacterium | reverse complement strand
TTGTCCATACCTGAGATGTTCCCCTGACGCCGGGGAGTAGAATCGCAGATCTCAACAGATGACGCAATAAGAGCGAAATTTTTGCTTCTTTTTTCAAAAAGAAGCGCTTTCTTCCTTCAAAGAAGCGCTTAGCGCTCCTCGTCGTTCCCCTCGGTCTCGACTTCGACGGCGATCCCGTCGGCGTCGTCCTCGAGATCGGAGGTATCCTCGAGGACATCCTCCTCGCCCTCCTCCTCCGCGACTTCGACCTCGACGTCGGTATCCTCGAGGCCCGGAACCACGGCGGCCTTGGGGCGGCGTTTGTCATCCAGCACGTTGCCGGGTGCGCGGCGCAGGCGCGGCTGCTCGGCCGGCTGCTCCGTGCTGCACTTCGGGCAAACCGCGGGCTGCTTCAGGAGATCGAAAAACCGCGTCGCGCAGGAGACGCAAACGCGCTTGTTGCCGAGTTCAGGCTTCGCCATGGGTCGCCTCGATTGGGGGGCCGAAGGGCGCGCGGAATGCCACCGCTGCGTCGTCATGTCAAACGACATCTGCCGTGTTGCCGCGAATAACGCAAGATGGGTGGATCGTGCCAATCGTCGCGCACCATGCTAATGGCCGAAGCATGAACACGCTCACGCCCCTGCGGTCCACCCGCCCCGCAGCTCCGCTCGCCGGCACGATCACGGTGCCGGGCGACAAGTCGATCAGCCATCGCGCCTTGATGTTCGGAGCGCTGGCGGTGGGGGAAACCCGGATTTCCGGCCTGCTGGAAGGCGAGGACGTGCTGCGCACCGCTTCCGCCATGCGCGCGCTGGGGGCCGAGGTGGCGCAGGACGGCCCGGGTGCGTGGCGCGTGTCCGGGCGCGGGGTCGGCGGGTTGGTGGAGCCGGCGGATGTGCTGGACATGGGCAATTCCGGCACCGCGGCGCGGCTGCTGACCGGGATCCTCGCCAGCCACCCCTTCTATTCTGTCATGACCGGGGATGCGAGCCTGCGCCGCCGCCCGATGCGCCGGGTCACCGATCCGCTGGCGGCCTGCGGGGCGCGATTCGCCTCGCGCGAGGGGGGGCGGCTGCCGTTGTCGATCGAGGGGGCCCGCGAGGCGCTGCCGCTCGAGTATCGCGTGCCGGTGCCCTCGGCGCAGGTGAAGTCGGCGCTGCTGCTGTGCGGGCTGAATGCCGCCGGCATCACCCGGATCGAGGAGCCCGAGGCGACGCGCGACCACAGCGAGAACATGCTGCGCCATTTCGGCGCCTCGGTGACTGTGGAGACATTGGGCGCCGGGCGGATCATCGCCCTGACCGGGCAACCCGAGTTGCGCGCCGCCGATGTGGTGGTCCCGGGTGACCCCTCCTCCGCCGCCTTCGCCGTGGTGGCCGCCCTGCTGGTGCCGGGCTCGCGGGTGCGCGTCGAGGGCCTCGGGCTCAACCCGCTGCGCTGCGGCCTGTTCACCACGCTGCGCGAAATGGGCGCCGACCTCGTGGTGGAGAACGCCCGCACCGAGGGCGGCGAGCCCGTGGGCGATCTGGTGGTTTCGCACGGCCCGCTCCGCGCCGTGGAGGTGCCGTGGGAGCGCGCGCCCTCGATGATCGACGAATACCCGGTGCTCGCCGTGGCCGCCGCCTTCGCCACCGGCACCACGCGGATGCTCGGCCTGAAGGAGTTGCGGGTGAAGGAGAGCGACCGGCTTTCCGCGACCGCCGCGCTGCTGGCGGCCAATGGGGTGAAGGTGGAGATCCTGGGCGATGACCTGATCGTCCACGGCACCGGCGCCGCGCCGCAGGGGGGCGCGATGGTGGAAACCCATATGGATCATCGGCTTGCCATGAGCGCCCTGGTGCTCGGCCTCGCCGCGCGCGAGCCGGTTTCGGTGGATGATGCGAGCTTCATCGACACGAGTTTTCCCGGTTTCGTGCGCCTGATGAACGGGCTGGTCGGCAACGGGGGCACGCCGGCGATCATCGCGGCATGACCGGCGTGGTGATCGCCGTTGACGGCCCGGCGGCGGCGGGGAAGGGCACGCTGGCCCGGCGGCTGGCCGCCCAGTACGGCCTGCCCTACCTCGATACCGGCCTGCTCTACCGCGCCGTCGGCCGCCGCGTGCTCGATGTAGCAGGCGATCCGCGTGATGCCGCCGACGCCGAGGCCGCCGCCCGCGCGCTGCGCCCGGAAGACCTCCAGCGCGGCGATCTGCGTGGCCCGCCGGCCGATGATGCCGCCAGCACCGTCGCCGCCCATCCCGGCGTCCGCGCCGCCCTGGTGGATTTCCAGCGGAGTTTCGCGGCCAGGCTGGGTGCGGTGCTCGATGGTCGGGACATCGGTACGGTGATTTTTCCCGACGCGGCGGTGAAGCTCTACGTCACCGCCTCCCCCGCCGCCCGCGCCCATCGGCGCTGGCTGGAGGTCGTGGCGCGTGATTCTTTGGTGACACTTGAGGCGGTGACCGCCGAAATGGCCGCCCGCGATGCCCGCGACGCCGGGCGAGACGCGGCACCGATGAAGCCGGCCGAGGACGCGCTGGTGCTCGACACCAGCGGACTCGACGCCGAGGGCGCCTTTCGCGCCGCGGTGGAACTGGTGGAGGCACGGCTCGCGGCGCGGGCCTGATCTTCAACTGCCGCGCTTGACTCCGTGCGCCCGCGGGAGTTGTGTCCGCCCGCGCTGGCCCATGGTGGGCAGCGTTTATGTCAACCTGGCCTGCGCCGAAGCCCGATCGGGCGGCGCGGGCATGTCGTGCTTTCCGTGAAGCGCGCATACCGGCAGCCCCTCCGGGGCCTCGCAGGAACCACCCTACCCTATGTCCACCACCCTCACGCGTCCCACCGAAGATTTTGCCTCCCTGCTCGACGAGACCCTGGGCAAGGACACCGGCTTCGACGGCTCCGTCGTCACCGGCCGCGTCGTCCGCCTGACCGACGAATTCGCCATCGTCGATGTCGGCCTCAAGAGCGAGGGCCGTGTCGCCCTCAAGGAATTCGGCCCGCCCGGCGCCGCCCCGGACGTCAAGCCCGGCGACATGATCGAGCTCTTCGTTGAGCGCTATGAAGACCGTGACGGCACGATCGTGCTCTCGCGCGAAAAGGCCCGCCGCGAGGAGGCCTGGACCGCGCTCGAGAAGGCGTTCGAAGCGCAGCAGCGCGTCAACGGCACCATCTATGGCCGCGTCAAGGGCGGCTTCACCGTCGATCTCGGCGGCGCCGTGGCCTTCCTGCCCGGCTCGCAGGTCGATATCCGCCCGGTGCGCGACGTCGGCCCGCTGATGGGCATGCCGCAGCCCTTCCAGATCCTGAAGATGGACCGCGCCCGCGGCAACATCGTCGTCTCGCGCCGCGCCGTGCTCGAAGAGACCCGCGCCGAACAGCGCAGCGAGCTGATCCAGGGCCTCAAGGAAGGCATGATCCTCGACGGCGTGGTGAAGAACATCACCGATTACGGCGCCTTCGTGGACCTCGGCGGCGTCGATGGCCTGCTGCATGTCACCGATATCGCCTGGCGCCGCATCAACCACCCGGCCGAGGCCCTGACCATCGGCCAGGCCGTGCGCGTGCAGGTGATCCGCTTCAACTCCGACACCCAGCGCATCTCCCTCGGCATGAAGCAGCTTGAGGCCGATCCCTGGGAAGGCGTCGCCGCCAAGTATCCGCCGGGCGCCAAGTATTCGGGCCGCGTCACCAACATCACCGACTACGGCGCCTTCGTGGAGCTGGAGCCGGGCGTCGAGGGTCTGGTGCACGTCTCCGAGATGTCCTGGACCAAGAAGAACGCCCACCCCGGCAAGATCGTGGCCACTTCGCAGGAAGTCGAAGTCATGGTCCTGGATGTCGACGCCTCCAAGCGCCGCATCTCGCTCGGCCTCAAGCAGGTCCAGCGCAACCCGTGGGAGCAGTTCGTCGACGAGCATCCGATCGGATCCGAAGTCGAGGGCGAAATCCGCAACATGACGGAATTCGGCCTGTTCATCGGCCTCGGCGTCGATCTCGACGGCATGGTCCACATGTCCGACCTTTCCTGGGACGAGCCGGGCGAACTCGCCATGGCGAAGTTCGAGAAGGGCCAGATCGTCAAGGCCAAGGTGCTCGACGTCGATGTCGAGAAGGAGCGCATCTCGCTCGGCATCAAGCAGCTCGCCGACGATCCCGCCGCCTCCGTGCTCGATCGCGTGCAGAAGGGCAGCGTCGTGACCTGCGTGGTCACCGCGGTGCAGTCCAACGGCATCGAGGTCAAGGTCGATGACGTGCTGACCGGCTTCATCCGCCGCGCCGAACTGGCCCGCGACAAGGGCGATCAGCGCCCCGACCGCTTTGCCATCGGCGAGAAGGTCGACGCCAAGATCGTCGCGGTGGACCGCGCTGCCCGCAAGCTGTCGCTGACCATAAAGGGCAAGGAGATGGAGGAGGACAAGAAGGCGATCGCCGAATTCGGCACCTCCGACTCCGGCGCCTCGCTGGGTGACATCCTGGGGGCCGCGATCCGTCGCCGCAACCAGCTCTCCTCGGAGGACTGAGACTGACCGGTCGATCGCGATGAGCCTCGAGACCGATCTGCTGATCGACAGGCGGCGCCTCAAGCGCCGCCTGTTGTTTTGGCGCCTCCTGACGTTTGCCGCGGTGATTGCGGTGGCCTTGATGGTGGTCGGCCCACGGATGCGCGGTGGCGGCTACGTCGCCCGGATCACCGTTGAGGGGACCATCACGAGTGACCACAAGACGGTGAAGGCGCTGCAGGACGTGCTCGATGACGCCTCGGCGCGCGCCCTGCTGCTTATCGTCAACTCCCCCGGTGGCGCTGTTGCCGCTGGTGAGGCAATTCACGATATGGTGGAGCGCGTGGCCGCCAAGAAGCCCGTGGTGGCGGTTATGGGGGCCACCGCGGCGTCGGCGGGCTTCATGATCTCGCTGCCCGCCGCGCGGATTATCGCCCATAATTCGACTTTGACCGGCTCGATCGGCGTGCTGCTGCCGACCGGCGAGGTCTCCGGCCTGTTACGGTGGCTCGGCATCACCGATGAGACGCTGACCTCCGGGCCGCTCAAGAACGTGCCGAGCCTGACCAAGCCGATGACCGAGCAGGGACGCGCGGTGATGCAGGCGCTGATCGATGATCTCTATGACCAGTTCGTTGGCATGGTCGCCAAAGGGCGGAAAATGGAGCCGGCCCGCGTCCGCGAACTGGCCGATGGCCGGGCCTATACCGGGCGCCAGGCGCTCGCTCTCGGCCTGATCGACGCCATCGGCACCGAGACGGACGCGCGGACATGGCTGGAAGCCGAGCGGGCCATCGCCGCCACTTTACCGGCCCGAGACATTCGCAGCGAGACCCTGCGCGACAAGCTGTTTGGCGATGACGCCGAGGGCTTGTTCGGTGGTATCGTGAAAACCCTTCTCTCTCAAAGCGTTAGCCTTGACGGCGGCTGGGCGCTCTGGCAGCCTGGAGTCTACAGGCAGTAATACGCGGGGGGCGGGGCAGCGAGGCATGACGAAATCTGAACTGATCGCTGAGCTTTCGGCGGCTAATCCACATCTGTTGAGCCGTGACGTCGAGACGATCGTCGCGACGATTTTCACCGAAATCACCGCTGCCTTGTCGCGCGGCGAGCGGGTTGAGCTGCGTGGCTTCGGTGCCTTTACGGTGAAGCACCGCGACGCGCGCACCGGCCGCAACCCCCGTACGGGCGAGACGGTTCCGGTCGACGAGAAGGTCGTGCCCTTCTTCAAGGCGGGCAAGGAACTGCGCGAGCGCGTCAACAAGGGCAAGCCGGGGGCCTGATGCTCCTGCGCCTGGTGCTGCTGGTCCCATTGCTGGCGGTGCTGGTGATCTTCGCGTTGACCAATCAGCAGATGGTGCGGCTGTCCTTCTGGCCGAGCCCCGCCAGCCTCGATGCGCCGCTCTCGCTCGCGGTGCTGTCCGCGCTCGGCGCCGGCATGTTGATTGGCGCCACGATGCTCTGGTTCACCACGCTGCGGGTTCGTCATCGGGCCGGCAGGGCTGAGCAGGCCCGCGCCCTGCTGGAGGCCGAACTCCGCCGTATTCGCGCCAACCCGCCCGCCCCGCCGCTTCCCCCGCCCGGATGACCCGCATGACCGGACTGATCGCCGCACTCGATACCACCGACCCCCAGCGTGCCCGCCGCTGGGCCAGCCAGGTGGCGCCGTCCTGCGGCATGCTGAAACTCGGCCTCGAATTTTTCCTCGCCAACGGCGCCGAGGGGGTGCGGTTGATCGACGATCGTCCGATCTTCCTCGACCTCAAGCTGCACGACATCCCCAACACGGTGGCCGGCGGGGTGCGCGCCATCCTGCCGCTCAAACCCACCTTCCTCACCCTGCACGCCGGCGGCGGGCGGGCGATGATTGGCGCCGCGCGGGATGCGGCCGAGGCCGCGGGCGCTGATCGGCCGAAGCTGCTTGCCGTCACCGTGTTGACGAGCCTGGACGCTGAGGCGCTGCATGAGGTCGGCGTCGCCGGCGGTCCGCGCCAGCAGGTGCTGCGCCTCGCCCGCCTCGCGCTCGATGCCGGCGCCGATGGGATCGTGTGCAGCGCCCATGAGATCGCGACCTTGCGCGCCGCCCTCGGCCCCGAGGCCCTGCTCGTGGTGCCCGGCATCCGCCCGGCCGGCAGCGACGCCGGCGACCAGGCGCGCACGATGACGCCGCGCGAGGCCGCCGAGGCCGGGGCCGACTGGCTGGTGGTCGGCCGCCCCATCACCGCCGCCGCCGATCCGGCCGCGGCCGCGGCCGCCATCGCGGCCGACCTGGTGGCATGACCGCGGTCAAGATTTGCGGGCTGAACGACCCGGAAGGCTTCGACGCCGCGGTGGCCGCCGGGGCCGAATATGTCGGCCTCAATTTCTTCCCCCCTTCGCCGCGCGCGATCTCCCCGGCACAGGCCGCCGCGCTCTCCGCCCGCCACCCTGGCGGGCCGAAGCGGGTGGGCCTGTTCGTCAAACCCGCGGACGCCGAGATCGAAGCCGTGCTCGCCGCGCTGAAGCTCGACCTGCTGCAGCTCTACGTCACCGCCGAGCGGGCCGCCGAGATCCGCGCCCGGTTCGGCGTGCCGGTCTGGCGCGCCGTCGGCGTCACCTCGCCCGCCGATCTGCCGCGTGACAGCGGCGGGGCGGATGGGCTGCTGATCGAGCCCAAGGCGCCGGCGGAGGCCACGCGGCCCGGCGGCAATGCCATCAGCATGGACTGGTCGTTGCTCGACGACTGGCGCGCCCCCTGTGACTGGGCATTGGCCGGGGGCCTCACGCCCGACAATGTCGCGGCTGCTATCCGCGCCACCAGGACCCCCTGCGTGGACGTCGCCTCCGGCGTCGAGCGCGCCCGAGGGGTGAAGGACCCCGCGCTGATCGCCGCCTTCGTCGCGGCCGCCCGGCAGTAGCCGAATTGTTGTCCCGCCGCACTGGATCACGTGCGCCGTCCATGGCATGAAGGGCCGAGAGGGGGACGATCCATGCGCGTGATCCAACTGACCGACCTGCACTGCGTGCCCTACGGGCGGATGGCCATGGGGCGGTGCGAGACGAACACCCTCGCGGAGCGCGCGCTCCGCGCCGTCGCGCGCTTCCGCCCCCAGGCAGACGCGCTGCTGATCACCGGCGACCTTTCGGATAACGGGCTGCCCGGCGCCTATGCGCTGCTCGCCGAGATGTTCCGCCGCACCTTGGAGATCCCGGTCTACGTCATCCCCGGCAACCATGACCGGCGCGACAATTTCCGGGCCGGCTTCGCCCATCTGCCGGGGGTCACCGATCACCCGACCTTCGTGCAGTACACGATCGAGAATTTCCCGGTGCGCATCATCATGCTCGACACGGTGATCCACGGCAGCCCGGCCGGCGAGATGTGCGCCGAGCGGATGGCCTGGCTCGACGCCCGCCTCGCCGAACAGCCGGACCGGCAGACCATGCTGGCGATGCACCATCCCTCCTTCGATTGCGGCATCAACGATGCGATCGGGCTGCGCAATGCCGCCGAATTCAATGCCTTGGTGGCTCGCCATCCCCAGGTCCGCCGGATCATCTGCGGCCATCACCATCGGCCGGTCACCGTTCCCGTCGCCCAGGCGATCGCCTCGATCTGCCCCGGTGTCGCGCACCAGGTGGAACTCGATCTCGTCACCAAGGGCCTGGTTGGCCTGTGGAATCTCGAGCCGGCGGCTTTTCAGCTCCATATGTGGAAGGAGCAGCCTGGTGCGGGGCCGGTGATCGTCTCGCACACCGGCTATGTCGACGATTACGGCGGCCCCTTCCCCTTCGTAGGCGACCCCGACGCGCCGCACTGAGGCTCATGCGGCGAGACGCCACGCAACGATTCGGTCACTTGTAACTGTCAGGCTTCGGGCGTGTCCTGTTCCAGGGATACCCAAGGAAACGCCATGACCACCGTGATCGTCCTGCTCCTGCTCGCCGCCGTCGGCATCGCCATGCTGCATGCGCGTGATATCCGGCAGACCCAGCACACCATCCTGCGCAACTACCCGGTGCTCGGGCATTTCCGCTATTTCTCCGAGAGCGTCGGCGAATATATGCGGCAATACCAGTACCTGCCGGACTGGGTGGAGCGCCCGTTCAACCGGTTGGAGCGGTCCTGGATCTACCGCTCGGCCAAGGGGGTCTCCAACCTCATCAGCTTCGGCAGCGAGGCGGCGCCGGCTTTCGTGTTCCGCAACGCCGCTTTCCCCATCCTCGACGAGGAGAAGACCGCCTATCCCGGCAAGACGGTCGGCATCAGCGACGGCCCGGGCGCCTGCCGGCAGCCGTTTCATGCCACCACCTTCTTCAACATCTCCGGGATGAGCTACGGCGCGCTGAGCCACGCCGCCGTCACCTCGCTCTCCCGCGGGGCGAAAATGGCGGGGATCTGGATGGCCACCGGCGAGGGGGGGCTCGCGAAATACCACCTCGAAGGCGGCTGCGACGTCATCATGCAGATCGGCACCGCCAAGTATGGCGTGCGTGACGAGCACGGCAATCTCTCCGATGACCGGCTGCGCGAAATCGCTGCCCATCCGCAAATCCGCATGTTCGAGGTCAAGCTCGCCCAGGGCGCCAAGCCCGGCAAGGGCGGTATCCTGCCGGCCGCCAAAGTGACGGCCGAGATCGCCGCCATCCGCGGCATTCCCGCGGGGCAGGACAGCATCAGCCCCAACCGCCATACCGATATCGCCAGCGTGGCCGAGCTCGGCGCTTTCGTCGCCCGCGTGCGCAACGTTACCGGGCGGCCGGTGGGGGTGAAGTTCGTCGCCGGGCATCCCGGCTTCCTCGACGAGTGGTTCGGCCATTGCGTCACCCATCCCGAAGGTTGCCCCGACTATGTGCAGATCGACGGCGGCGAGGGCGGCACCGGCGCCGCACCGGCGCCGCTGGCGGATTATGTCGGCCTGCCGGTCACCCAGGCTTTGCCAATGGTGGTCGAGGCGCGGGACCGCCACGGGCTGCGCGATCGCATCCGCATCATCGCCTCGGCCAAGCTGGTGACGCCGGACAAGGTGGCGTGGGCGCTGGCCATGGGCGCGGATTTCGTCTCCTCCGCCCGTGGCTTCATGTTCGCGCTGGGCTGTATCCAGGCGATGAAATGCGGCTCTGGTAACTGCCCCACCGGTGTCACCTCCTCCGACCCGCGCCTCATCAAGGGGCTCGACCCCACGGACAAGGCGGTCCGCGTGATGCGCTACGCCCAGCGCGTGCGCGAAGAGGTGGAAATCATCGCCCATTCCTGCGGCCTCGCCAACGCCGCGGAATTCCGCCCGCATCATGTGACCGGGATCGAGCGCGGGATCGGGGGCTTCCGCAACGTCGCGGAGTGAGCGGGGCGGCCGCCGGAGTTAAGCAGCGGTCGACGGATCGGCCATATCGCGCAGGATCGGGCATTCCGGCCGGCTGTTGCCTTGGCAGCAATCCGCCAGTTCCTGCAGCGCATCGGCCATCGCCGTCAGCTCGGTGATGCGCTCCCGAAGTTCCGTCACATGCCGCAAGGCGAGCGCCTTGACGTCCCGGCTCGCCCGGTGCTCGTCGCGCCACAGCGCGACCAACTGCCGCACGCGTTCCATCGGCATGCCGAAATCCCGCGCCCGGCGGATGAAGCGCAGCATGTGCATGTCGGCCGGGCTGTAGACGCGATACCCCGCCTCCGTTCGCCGCGCCTGGGGGATCAGCCCGATGGTCTCGTAGTATCGCACCATCTTGGCCGATACCCCCGACGCCGTGGCGACTTCGCCGATATTCATCGCGGATCTCCGGGTGGTGTCCAGCCGCGCAGCAGCAGCGCGTTGGTCACCACACTGATGCTCGACAGCGCCATCGCCGCCCCGGCGACGATCGGGCTCAGCCAGCCCATGGCGGCGAGGGGGATGCCCAGCACGTTATAGGCAAAGGCCCAGAACAGGCCCTGACGGATCTTGCGATAGGTGCGCCGCGAGATGTCGATGGCCGCCGCTACCAGGGCCGGATCGCCGCGCAGCAGGGCGATGCCGGCGGTTTCCATCGCCACGTCGGTGCCGGTCGCCATGGCGATGCCGACATCGGCCGCGGCCAGCGCCGGGGCGTCATTGATGCCGTCGCCCACCATGCCGACGGGTCCGCGTTGGCGCAGTGCGCGCACCTCGGCCTCCTTGTCCTCCGGCAGGATTTCGGCCTTCACCTCGGTGATGCCAAGCGCGGTGGCGACGGCACGTGCCGCGCCCGCGCTATCGCCGGTCAGCATGACGCTGCGGATACCAAGCCGGGTCAGGGCGGCAATGGCGGCCTTGGCGGTTGGCTTGATGGTGTCGCCGAACGCCATGAGGCCGAGCAGCTTGCCGTCGCGCAGCAGCCACGAGACGGTGCGCCCCTCCGCCTCGAAGGTGGTGGCGGCATCGCCGGGGTCGATACCCTGCTCGGTCAACAGCCGGCGATTGCCAAGCAGGATGGTGGCACCCTCGATCTCCCCCCGCACGCCACGGCCGGGCAGGCTGCGGAACCCCATAACCGGCTTGGGGGTTATGCCTTCGACCACCGCCAGCGCCAGCACCGCGCGGGCGAGGGGATGTTCGCTGCCGGTTTGCAACCCGGCGGCGAGGCTCAGAAGGTCAGAGCGGCTGGCGCCGGGGACGGGCGCGACGTCGGTGACACTCGGGCGGCCCTCGGTGAGGGTTCCGGTTTTGTCGAAGGCGATCGTGGCCAGGCCATGGGCGCGCTCGAGCGCCTCGGCGTCCTTGATCAGGATGCCATGGCGGGCCGCGGCGCCGGTGCCGACCATGATGGCGGTGGGGGTGGCGAGGCCGAGAGCGCAGGGGCAGGCGATGACCATGACGGCCACCGCATTCATGATCGCATCCTCGGTCGCGGCGCCGGCGAGCATCCAGCCGCCGAAGGTCACGGCGGCGATGACGAGCACCACCGGCACGAAGACGGCGCTGACGCGATCGACCAGCCGTTGGATCGGCGCCTTGCTGGCCTGGGCGCCCTCGACCATGCGTACAATGCGCGCGAGCGTGGTCTCGGCGCCGGTGGCGGTCACGCGGACGATCAGCAACCCGTCGGCGCTGATCGAACCGCCCGTCACGCGTGCGCCGGGTTCTTTCTCGACCGGCAGGCTCTCGCCGGTCAGCATCGATTCATCGACGCTTCCGCCGCCCTCGGCGAGGATACCGTCCGCCGGGATGCGTTCGCCGGGGCGGACGACGACGAGATCACCGTGCCGGACCTGGCCGATCGGGATATCGATCTCAGCATGGCCGCGGCGGACCCGGGCGGTGTCGGGGCGGAGCGCCATCAGGGCGCGGATGGATGCCGCGGTGGAACGCTTGGCGCGGCCTTCGAGCCACTTGCCGAGCAGGATGAAGGTGATGAGCAGCGCGGAGCTCTCGAAATAGAGCGGCAGCTCGTCATCGATATCGAGCCAGTCGAGCGCGAAGGCCCAGGCGCTGAGACCGAAGGCGGCGGAGGTGCCGAGCGCGACCAGCAGGTCCATGTTTCCCGAACCGGCGCGCAACGCCTTCCATCCGGCGACGTAGAAGCGGGCGCCGAGCCAGACCTGGACCGGCAAGGCGAGGGCGAATTCGGCCCAGGGCGGCATATGCCAGGGCGCGTTGGTGAGGTGGAAGCCCATGTTGATGACGAGGGGCGCGGAGAGCAGCGCGGCGATCAGGACATGCAGCCCCTCGCGACTGCCGCCGGGCACTTGCGCGGTCGGGCTTTCCGGGAGCCGGCGCGGCTCGAACCCCGCCTTGGTGACGGCGGCAAACAGCGCTTCGGGCGCGACGGCGGCCTCCAGCGCGGTGACGCGGGCCCGCTCGGTGGCCAGATTCACCGCCACCTCGGTCACTCCCGGCACCTTGGCGAGCACCTTCTCGACCCGGCTGACGCAGGAGGCGCAGGTCATGCCATGCACCTCGAAATCATGCTCGACGCGGCCGGCATGGAACCCCGCCTTATCCACTACCGCGGCCAATTTCGCCGCATCGAGGCCGCTGCCGGTGACTCGGGCGCGCTCGGTGGCGAGGTTGACCGCGACCGCCGTCACCCCCGGCACCTTGCCGAGCACCTTCTCGACCCGGCTGACGCAGGAGGCGCAGGTCATGCCGTGAATACCGAGGTCGATGCTGGCCTCGATTGCCGGCTTGGTTGCAACCGTCATCGCGCGCCCTTCCGAGGTCCGTCGTCTCGATATGGGGTTCCCATAATGGGAAGGTCAAGGCGCCTCAGCGGTGGTGCTGTGCCTGGCCGGATTGTTTGTCGAGCTTGTCGCACTGATCCATCATCGCCTTGGCATCCGGCGTATCGGCGAGGGTGCCGCGCTGTTGGTCGGCGCGCATCGCGGCGCAGTGCTGAGCGAGTTGGGCCTTGGTCATGCCACCCGACGTATGGCCGGAGTGGCTCTGCGCGGCGGCGAGCGCGGGAAGGAACACGATAGCGGCGGCGAGGCGGGCGAGGCGCATGATGGGAGTTCCTCCAGTCAAAAAGCGAGGCGCAGGCCAAACAAGAGACGCAGCCTTTGCGCCTGTTCACCCTCGGCGCGTGCGGAGCGGGCAGCGTCGCCATAGCGGGCTTCATACGCGAGGCCGATATAGGGGGCGAAGCCGCGCGTTACCTCGTAGCGCAGCAGAAGCCCCGCTTCGAGGTCGGACAGCCCGGCGGCCGTCCCGCCGGCGAGGTCCGATCGGCTATAGGCATTGGCCTCGACGAACGGCTGCAGCACGAGGTCCTGGGTGAAGGCGAGGTCGGTCGCGAGCCGCAGCCGCCCGGCGAACCGGCCGCGATCGCCGGCATAGGCGAAGGCTTCGACGTCGATGAAGTGCAGCGCCATCCCCTGGGCGCCGAATGCCAGCCAGGTGCGCGTCACATCGCGGCTGATATCGACGTGGGCGCCGCCGAGCACATCGAAGAATGTGCTGGCGGCGTGGCCCCAGAGCAATTCCTGGCGGCCCTCGATCGCCCCGCTGGGACCAAGCCGGCTGTCGGTTTTGAACCAGAGGCGATCCTCGTCGGTGCCGATCCAGGCGTGCCCGTCCAGCCGCACCGTGGCGCGCCCGGCTCCCACCTGACCTTCGAGCCGCTCAATCTCGGCGCTGGCATTCCACGGCGCCTCCATGTCCATCGCCGGATGCGGCGCCATGGTTTGCGCCCGCGCCGGAGCGGCGAGCAGCGCGAGGAGGCAAAGCAGCACGCGGATGGTACGCAGGGTCACGCCACCAGCACCGTGCGCATCATGCCCAGCGCCATGTGGTAGAGCAGGTGGCAATGGAAGGCCCAGGCACCCGGCTCGTCGGCGGTGACGAGGAAGGACACGCGCTGGGCGGGCTGCACGATGATGGTGTGCTTGTAGGGCCGGAACTCGCCGTGGGCGTTTTCCAGCTCGCTCCACAGGCCGTGGAGGTGAACGGGATGCTCCATCATCGTGTCATTGACGAGCGTGATGCGCACGCGCTCGTCGACGCGCAGTTCGAGCGGGCCGGTGTCTTCCATCCGGCGCCCGTCGAAGCCCCAGATGTAGCGCTGCATGTTACCGGTCAAATGCAGCACGATCTCGCGTGATGGCGGCCTTGGATCGGCGCCGGGCAGGCGGGCCTTGAGGTCGGCGTAGGTCAGCACGCGCCGGCCGTTGCCGGCGAGGCCGATTCCGGGCCGGTCGAGATCGCTCCAGGTGGTCTCAGCGATGTTGTCGACGCCGACCGCGCCGGCGGACGGGCGGTTCTCCGTCACCGGCAATGGGCCGCCGCTGCCATGACCCATCGCGGCGTGATCCATCGCCCCGTTCGCCGGTGCGCCGGTGGCGTGGCCGGCATGCGCATTGGGCGCCGCGCCCGGCGGCATGACATGGCCGGCATGCCCACCATGGGCGCCGTGGTCCATCCCCATGTCCGCCATGGTCCGCAGCGGCCGCGGGTCGAGCGCGGGCACCGGGGCGGCAAGCCCGGGGCTGGTGGCCAGCGTGCCGCGAGCGAAGCCGGAGCGATCGAGCGTCTGGGCGAAAATGGTGTGAGCCGAGGCGGTGGGGCGGACGATGACGTCATAGGTTTCCGCCGGCCCGATGCGGAACTCGTCGACCTCGAGCGGCACCAGGTCATTGCCGTCCGCCTCGACGACCCGCAGTTTCAGGCCGGGGATGCGGACGTCGAAAAACGTCATGGAGGAGGCGTTGATGACGCGCAGGCGGACCCGCTCGCCGATCCGGCACAGCGCGGTCCAGTTGGCCTCGGCGGTCTGGCCGTTCATCAGGAAATCATAGGTTGCGCCGGTGACGTCCGCGAGATCGGTCGGGCTCATCCGCATCTCGCCCCAGGCGACACGATCGGCGAGCGTGGCGGCGAGACCCTGGCGGGCAACGTCGGCGGCAAAGGTGCCGAGGGTGCGCTGGCCCCGGTTGTAGTGGTCCGGCCGCGTCTTGAGATTGTGGACGATGCGTGCCGGCGTCTCGTCGGTCCAGTCCGAGAGCATCACGATGTGTTCGCGCTCGAACGCCTCGGCCCAGCCGTCAGCGGGCTCTATGATGAAGGCGCCGTAGAGCCCTTCCTGTTCCTGGCCATCGGTATGGGCGTGGTACCAGTAGGTGCCGCTTTGGTGCAGCTCGAAGCGGTAGACGAAGGTCTCACCGGGGGCGATGCCATGGAAGGACAGGCCTGGAACGCCATCCATGTCGGAGGGAACGCGGACACCATGCCAATGGATGGACGTGGGTTGGTCCATCCGATTGGTCACGGTGATGCTGACGACCTCGCCCTCGCGGAATCGCAGCGTGGGGCCTGGCAGGCTGCCATTCACCAGAACGGCGTCCGCGCGCCGGCGGCCGATCTGGATTTTCCGGCGTTCGATCGTGAGAGCGGCCGACGGGCCTGCGGAACTGCCGCTGCCGGGAGCCACTCCCAGCAGCGTCGCCGCCGCACCCAGCATGAACCGCCGCGTGAGGTTTCGCATTGCTGTCCGCTCCGTGCCCGCTTTGCGCGGGCCGGGTCAGGCTGCGATGAGCTGCGGCTCGTAGCCAGCGTCGCGCATGGCGGTCTCGGCCGCGGTCGCGGACGCGTGGGGTACTGTCACGCGCTTGGCGTCGAGGTCGATCGCCACGGTCGCACCCGGCAGCGCCTCGGCGAGCGCGCCGCGAATGGTGCCGACGCAATGCATGCAGTTCATGTCCTCGACCACGAACACGGCGCCATCGGCGACCGCTGCGGTATCTCCGGTGGTGGCGCTCTTATCGCTGCAACCGCACATGGTCCACATCTCCAGGTAAGTGGTTAACCCCAGCACCATGGACCTTCCCACCATGGCAAGGTCAAGGCGAAAAAATCGCCGCGCCCGAATTGACGGTATCCCCACCGGGGGGATAGCATTCGCGGAGCAACAGGAATTCGCCATGACAGAGCTTGCCGGCATTCTTCAGCAGGGTGGAACCTCCAGCTTGCTCTTCATCCCCACCGCAATCGTGCTCGGCGCGCTGCATGGGCTCGAACCCGGCCATTCCAAAACCATGATGGCCGCTTTCATCGTCGCCATTCGCGGCACCATCATGCAGGCGGTGCTGCTCGGTCTTGCCGCGACGCTGTCGCACACGCTGGTGGTTTGGGCGGTGGCGATCGGCGGGATGTATTTCTTCTCCAGCCTCGATGCCGAGGCGAGTGAGCCGTATTTCCAGGTTGCGTCGGCGGCGCTGATCGTCGTCATTGCGGTCTGGATGCTCTACCGCACCTGGAAGGAGCAGCAGGAGATCGCGTCCGCCAAGGCGGCGATCGCGGCGGCGTCGGCGGCGCGACCTTGGATGCGCCAGGTCGATACCGGCCATGGGCATGTCGGGCTCGAATTGCGACGCGACGAGGAGGTGGGCGCGGCCCGCTTCCACCTATCGGTCATCAGCGGCCATGGCTGGACCGCGGAGGACGTGACGATCGCCGCGACCTATGCCGACGGGCGCCGGCGGGTATTCGCGCTCGAACACCGCGAGGGCGTGCTGGTGTCACGTGATGCGGTGCCGGAGCCGCACGTGTTCACCGCGACGTTGACCTTCAGCCACGATGATCACGAGCACGATTATGACGTCGCGTTCACCGGCGAAGAGCAGGCGGCGATGGAGGAGGCGGGCGCCGAGCCGATGGACGCGCATGCCCGCGCCCACGCCAATGACATCAAGCGCCGCTTCACCAACCGGGCGGTCACGACTCCGCAGATCGTGCTGTTCGGCCTGACCGGCGGCCTCATCCCCTGCCCCGCGGCCATTACGGTGCTGCTGCTGTGCCTCCAGGTGAAGCAGATCGCCATCGGCGCCGTCCTGGTGCTGTCGTTCAGCGTCGGCCTCGCGCTCACCATGGTCACCGCCGGCGTCGTCGCCTCGATCAGCATTCACCACATTGCACGGCGTTGGACAGGCTTTTCGGGGCTGGCCAGCCGGGCGCCGTATTTCTCGTCGATCGTTATCATCTGCATGGGGCTTTACATTGGCTACGAAGGGCTGAAAGCTTTGTCCGCCGCCGGCGCCATCTGAGCCCGAAGGAGAATTTGGTTATGAACGCAACAACGGGTCTGGACATCGACATGGGCGGCGGTATCGCGCTGCACCTCTCCGACGATGGGGAGGGCCGCTGGCTGCTCGCCTTCAACCGCGCCGCGCCGGCGCTCGATGCGGTCGAGGTCCAGGCGATCGCCCGTAACGGGCAATGCCTGCCGATGAAGATGTTCCCTGGGCCGAACGGCAACGCGGTCTATGCCTCGGGGCCGGTGGAACGCGCCTACCGCGTCCGCGTTGTGGTGACGGACGGCGCGGTTGCGCGGCGACGCGACATCCGGCTCCCCGGTACGCCGGATTATCCGCTTGCCAAGGGGCCGCACGGCGGCACGTTCATCAGCATGGGCCATGACAGCTACGTCGAGCTGCTGCCGGAGAGCGAGGCGGTCTGGCGGGTCGTGTTCCACGAAAAGGAGACCCCGACCGGCGCTCCGCCGGTGGCCGACGTGGTGGCCGAGGCGATCGCGCCGCCGGGGGTGGACGATCAGGTGCGGGCGCTCACCGTGCGTCCGGGCGCCGACACGCATTCGCTGGTGCTCGAGGGCAAGGTCGGCGACGCGGACCATCTGCGCCTCGCGGTGATGATGGGCGACCACTACCATACCCGCTGCGTGCCGGTGCTGAGGCCCTGATCCCGGTGACCCGAATCCCCGCCGCCGCTGGCACTCATGTTCATGCCGACGGCCAGGTGCATCACCATAGCCATCCCGACATCATCAAGCGGCTGCGGCGAACGGAGGGACATATCCGCTCGATCATCGCCATGATGGAGGAGGGGCGTGCCTGCCTCGAAGTCGCGCAGCAGCTCCACGCGGTGGAGAAGGCGATTTCCCAG
>CAIYPH010000066.1 GCA_903928045.1 uncultured Rhodospirillales bacterium | reverse complement strand
CGCGCCCCGCGCGATGCCGAGCAGCAGGTCCGGCTGGAGCGCTGCGCCGACCTGATCCGTGACATTCTGCTTGGGAGAGACCGATGACCAACAATACGCTCACACTCACTGCCGGCATCGACCGCACCCGCGCCTGGGAGGAAGGCGGCTCGGTCCGCTACCTCGTGGCTGAGCTCGCCGCGGAAGGCGCGACGACGCCTCGCACCGAGGTGCCTGCGCTGAATCTGGCGCTTGCCATTGACGTCTCCGGCAGCATGGCCGGCGACAAGATCGACGCGGCGCGTCGCGCAGCCAAAGCGGTGGCAGATGCGCTGACCGAGCGCGACCGCCTCAGCATCATCGCGTTCGACAGCACCGCCGAACTGCTCCTCGACGCCCGCCCGATGGACCGTGCCGGTCGCGCCGCGGCCATCACCGCCATCGCCGGCCTGGCCGATCGGGGCGGCACGAACCTGTTCGACGGCTGGCTGCTGGCCGCTGAGCGGGTAGCGGTCGCCATGGTCGCGGCGCCGCAGGCATCGCACCGCGTGTTGCTGCTGTCCGACGGCCAGACAAATGAGGGCGTGACTGAGCGCGAGGAAATTGCGCGCCACGCCGGCGCCCTGCTGGAACGCGGCGTCGTCACCTCCGCGCTCGGCATTGGCGATGGATATGACGAGGAACTGCTGGGCGGCATCGCCGAGGCGGGAGGCGGCAATTTGCACGATGCCGAGCACGCGCCCGAGATCGGCGAAGTCGTCCTCGGCGAGTTGCAGGCGGGACGCGCCGCCCTGGTCGAGCGTGTGACGCTGCGCGTCACCGTGCCGGCCAACCTGCGGGCCGAGGTTGTCGGCGCCTGGGCACATGCCGCCCTGCCGGGCGTGATCGAGGTCATGGTCGGCAGCCTGATGCCGGAGCAGACCAAGCGCGTGGTCTTTCGCCTGCATTGCCCGTCGGGCACCCCCGGCACGGCCATCCTGCTCGGTGTCTCGGCTGGTGGCGCATCGCCGGGTGGCGGCGATGCCATCGACGCGCGCCCGGTCGAGGCGGAACTGAGCCTAGCGCGCAGCTCCGAGAACAACGCTCAGCCGCGCGACGCTGTCCGCAGCCTTGCCGTCGTCCAGGCCTGGCAGGCGGAGGCGCTCCGCTGCGCCGTGCGGATGAACCGCGAGGGCGACCGCCGGGCGGCCAAGCACTTCCTCGAGCGCGAGCTGCGCTGGATGGAGCCCTATGCACGTGGGATCCCCGGCACCGAGACGCTGCTGGCGGAACTGATTCTGGTGCAGCGCCGGGTCAGCGAGGAATGGGATGAGAGGACTCGCAAGGAGGTCTTTGCAGCCTCCTACAAGTCGTCACGGTCAGAGCGGGACCTGCGCGCTGCGCCGCGCGCCACGCTCACCGAGCGCTTTCGGTCACCGCCGAAGTCGCCGTGAACAACCACACCCGCCCTCTTTCGCGCAGGCTTAACCTTCGATGACCACGCTCGCCGATCTTCCTGGCCTGCTCCTACCCGTCATTGCCATGGCGGAGTCTGCTGGGCGTCTGCTCGCGGCCGAGTTTGCTCGACCTGAGGGTCCGCGTGGCGCCGGCAGCCATGCGGACGTGGATGACGAGATCGAGGTGATGCTGCGCGAGCAGTTGCTGGCGCTGCTGCCCGCGCGTTGGCTGGGTGAGGAAACGGGCGAGCAGGTCGGCCCTGGAGGCGCCTGGTGCTGGCTGGTCGATCCACATGACGGCACCCGCGCCTTCCTCGAAGGGCATCGCGGCTCGGCTGTGTCCATCGCGCTGCTGCACGAGGGGGTGCCAGTGCTGGGCGTCGTGCATGCGCCGCTCTCGCCCGATCGCGGCGCGGACACGGTTGCCTGGGCGGAGGGGCTCGACCATCTGCTGCGTAAGGGAGTGCGCGTCACGCCGTGTCTGGCTAAGGGCGCGCGCTCAGCCGTTGCGATCGTTTTCGTTAGTCAGGCCGCGGCGGAATGGCCGATCAGCAACGCACAGGCCGTGGCCCCGGCACGCTTCGTCGGGCTGCCGTCGATCGCCTATCGGCTAGCGCGCGCGGCGGTAGGCGACGGCGTGGCGGCGGTCTCGCTCAACAGCCCCTGCGGCTGGGACTATGCGGCGGGTCATGCCTTGCTACGCGGCGCCGGCGGCGTGCTGCTCGATGAAGCAGCGCGAGAAGTGACCTACATGGTGGACGGTCGCAGCAGCACGCGGCGCTGCTTCGGCGGTGCTCCTATCCCAGCCCGCGCACTCGCGGCACGGGATTGGGGCACGGTCTGCAGCGGGCAGCGGCAACCGCATCGCGTCGCGCTTGGGTGGCCCCGCATGCCCGAAAGCGGTGCGCTGGATCGCGCCATTGGCTGCCTGCTCGGGCAGGTGGTGGGGGACTCCCTCGGGTCGCTGGTCGAATTCCGATGGCCGCGGGACATCGCACACCAATATCCGGCCGGCGTGCGTGACCTCGCGGATGGCGGCACGTGGAACACCATCGCCGGGCAACCGACCGATGACAGCGAGCTTGCGCTCGACCTGGCGCGAACGTTGGTGAGCCAGACGTCCTGGTCATCCGAGGCGGTAGCCGCGGCTTATGCTGGCTGGTACGCCTCGCGGCCCTTCGACGTCGGCGGCACCACGCGCCAGGCGCTGTCCGCCGCCGCGGCCGCCGCGGCCGCACAGGACAAGGCCGGCGCAGCCCGGAAGGCCGCGAACCGAGAGAGCCAGGCGAATGGCGCCCTGATGCGCTGCGCGCCCATCGGCGTCTGGGCCCGCGACGCGGTCGAGGCGGCTACTGCAGCACGGCAGGACGCGGCGCTGACCCACCCGCATCCGATCTGCCAGGCAGCATCGGCAGCATTCGTGGCAGCGATCGCGACAGGCATCGGTGGCGGCGACCGGGAAGCAATGCTGACGGCGGCGGAGGCAGCAATGCCGGAGCCGGACGCGGCCCCTCTGCGTGCAGCGCTTGCACGCTCGCGGGCTGGCGAGGGTCCAGGAGACTTCATGGGTCAGCAGGGCTGGGTTCTGATCGCATTCCAGAATTCGTTTCGTCACCTAGCCATCGGTACCGCCATCGAGGACGCCCTCATTGAGACGGTCGGCGCCGGCGGCGATACCGACACGAATGGGGCGATCTGCGGCGCGCTGCTGGGCGCAGCGCAGGGGCGCGTGGCAATCCCGACGCGCTGGGGAATGGCGGTGCTGGCGTGCCGGCCGCTGGCGGAGGCTGGTGTGGGTCAGCCCCGGCCTCAGCGGTATTGGCCAGATGATCTGCCTGCGTTGGCGGAGGCACTTATGGCGAGGCGGATACCGCCGAGAGCGGAAAGATTGAACGTGCGCGAATACTGTCGCACGGTTGCAACCCAAGCGGCGGTGGGACAGTGAATGAACGTAAAGGCTGAGAGCCCGGGAGCTCAGTGCTGGTTTGTCGGCGCCAGTTACGGCGCGAAGGGCGATCAGACGGATCGCTTTCTCACCGAAGACATCTGGGAGAACGGCTACACCGACAAACTCCTCGACCTCGTGAAGTCGATGCGACAGGCCGATCGCATCGCGATCAAGTCCTCCTATACGCGCAAACACGGACTGCCGTTCGACAATCGCGGCCACACCGTGTCGGTCATGGCGATCAAGGCCGTCGGGACGATCACTGAAAATCTCGGCGATGGGAGAACAGTGCGGGTCACCTGGACGAAGGTCGAGCCTGTTCGCGAGTGGTATTTCTACACCCACAGGGGAACGGTCTGGCGCCTCCTTCCCGGCGAGTGGGATAATGACGGACTGATCGGCTTCGCCTTCGATGGGCAGGCACAAGATATCGAGCGCTTCTGCAATGCACCGTTCTGGCGGGAGCGGTTTGGCACAGCCAGCGCCGGAGGGCAGAATCGCTTCGCCTGGACCTCATTTTACGAGGCGGTCGCATCCGCGTTGCTGGCCCATCGCGAGGACAGGGGCGCGCTTGTCAGCTTCATCCAAGGCATGTCGGAGCGGCTGCCGGGGATGGGCTATCTGGGGAAGGACAAATACGCGGACGGTACCCAGGGCTTCATCAGAGACATCTGTCCCTTCACGGCAATGGGTCTATTCAACCGCGGCGTGACCCCAGCGAACCGTCGAGTCATCGCAGCCGAACTCGCGGGATTTCTTGCGGTGAAGGAGCCCGTGCCGAATTCCTACGACGGCGTTCCAGTGCTGTTCAACATGAAGTCCTGGTTCTTCCCAAGAGAGGCACAGCGTGCTTCCGACCATATCGACGCGCTTTGGCGAGTCTTCGCTGCCTGCATCGAGTTCGCCGATACAGAGGACGATGCTGCAAGGCCTGCGTTTGCAAGTGCGTTCGAGGATGCCGCTGGCCGCCCACTGGTGGGATGGAACCTGAGCATTGGTCTGTACTGGACGCGCCCATGGGCGTTCGCCAGCCTCGACAGCAATTCGTTCGCCTACATCACCGGCTCATTGCGGATACCAATCGGGGCTCACGGACCAAATGGCCGCTGCAATGCGGCCGACTACTTGGATATCACAGCCACCTTGAAAACTCGGTTCCAGGAAGTTGACTACCCGGTTCATTCATTCCCGGAACTTTCTCTTGAAGCGTGGCGACACAAGGCTCCCACGGACGCCGCAGAGCAACTCGCTGATAAAGCAGATATAGAAATGGAGGAGGACGAAGAGGACGGCGAAAATGGGGGGACGGCAAGCGATGACTTGCGCCTTTTACCGCCAATGGTTCCCTACACAGTGAATGACATCCTCGCGGACGGCTGCTTCCTCGATCTATCTGAGATCAATCGGTTGCTCGCACGTTTGCGCGACAAGAAAAACCTGATCCTTCAGGGGCCGCCAGGAACGGGCAAGACGTGGCTTGCGAAGCGGCTTGCCTTTGCACTGGTTGGGCAGCGCGACGAGAGCAAGGTGCGTGTCGTCCAGTTCCACCCCAACTTGTCATACGAGGATTTTGTCCGGGGTTGG
>CAIYPH010000065.1 GCA_903928045.1 uncultured Rhodospirillales bacterium | reverse complement strand
TCAAGGCCAGCGCCAAAACCACCAAACGCGAAAGGACAAAGCAGTGACTTGACCCCATCCTGTCCAAGGGGAAAATGCCCCTCAAGGCGGGTCACTTCTCAGTGAAAACCCCGGGTCAAGTCTCGGTGGAAATCAACACTGAGGGTTGCCTTTCTCGGCAGCCCCCAGGCTCTCAGGAGGCCGACATGAACAAGGATCGCATCGAAGGCGTCGCCAAACAGGCCAAGGGGGCCGTCGAGGTCACCGCCGGCAAGGTTCTTGGCGATGCCAAGATGGTCGTTGACGGCAAGAACGACAAAGCCGCCGGCAAGATCCAGAACGCCATTGGTGGCGTCAAGGATGCCCTGAAAACCTGACGACTTGCCCCCCGGGCGCGGGCTTCCCACCGCGCCGGGGCGGCATCAAAGGAGCCAAGATGAAACATTCGATTGCCCTGCTGTCCGGCATCGCCGTGATCTCCGCCACTCTCAGCCTGCCCGCCTTCGCCCAAGGCACACCGCAGACCTTGTCGCTGATGAAGGTGGACCCCACCACGCTGGCCACCGGCTACCGCACCTCCAAGGTGGTTGGCAGCACCGTTTTCAACGACGCCAACGAGGCCGTCGGCACCATCGACGACCTGATCGTCACGCCCACCGACAAGATCCCATACGCCGTCCTCTCGATCGGCGGCTTCCTCGGTATGGGCACACGCCTCGTTGTCGTCCCCATCGACACGCTCGAGGTCAAGGACAAGCGGATGCTGCTGCACGGCGCGACCCGCGATTCCCTGAAAACACTGCCGCCGTTCGTCTACGCCGGCTGACCCGTCGCCACCGGGCCCGCGTGGCCCGGCGGCCCTCTGGAGGTTCCGATGACACGTTTCATCCTGTCGCTGCTGCTGATGATGCTCGCCGTTTCAAGCTGCATGGTGGATGGCGGCTACGGCGGCCGCGGTTACGGCGGCCGTGGCTACGGCAACGGAGGCTGGAGCGAACACGGCGGTGAGCGGGACCATGAGGAGGGCGCGCGGTACCGCAACTGGAATCGCTGAGACCGAGGAAGGAAGCGCTTCTTTTTGAAAAAAGAAGCAAAAATTTTCTATCCGTTTGTTTCGGAGCGGGGTCAGGCAGCTCCATGCCAAACGGATAGACGTTTTTTGGCTCTTTTTTTCAAAAAAGAACCTCTTGCTTGCTTCCTTAGTATCGTCTCACGCCCGTCACCTACGCATATGTGGCGTCAGTCGGCGCCACGTTGGACTGCCGGCGCACCGCGGCCACGCACTCCGCGACATCGCGCACATAGGCTTCCCGCGAGGCCTCGTGGTGCAGCGACAACATCAAATGCAGGCTCACCGGCCGGCGCACCATGCCGGGTATCCAGCCCCGCTCGCCCATCAGCGTCGCGACCTGGCCCATATCGATGTCATCGCAGCCGAACGCGATGATCGCCAGTTCCGGCGTGCCGCGGATGTTCATGCCGGGGATCGCCGACAACCCGGCGATGAAGGCATCACGCATCGTCAGCACCTCCTGCGCCACGCCGCGAAATCCGCTGCGCCCGAGATAGCGCAAAACTGCCCAGGAAGCCGCCACCGCCCCCCCGGCGCGCGTGCCCACCAGGGTCTGGGTGCCGAAGGCGCCGGATGGCCAGACATCGAACTTCATCTCCTGAAAGCCCTGCAGTGCCGCGTCGCGGTAGAACACTACCGAGGCCGGCTTGGGGCAGAAGCCGAATTTGTGCAGATCCGCCGAGAGCGAGCGCACGCCGGGCAGCCCGAGGTCGAATTGGGGAATATCGCGCCCGATTTCGGCGGCGAACGGCGCCATCCAGCCGCCGACGCAGGCATCCGAGTGCAGCCACACCCCGCGCGCAATCGCCAGTTCCGACAACTCCGCAAGCGGGTCGATCACGCCGAAGGGGAAGCACGGCGCCGAGCCCACCAGCATCATCGTGTCCGCGTCCATCGCCGCCGCCATCGCCGGCACGTCCGCCCGGTAGTCGGCGCGCGCGGGAACGCGGCGGATCTCGAGATCCATCAGCGCTGCCGCCTTGTCGAAGGCGGGATGCGCCGTTTCCGGCAACACCAGGTTGCCGCGGAACCGTGCATCGCCACGCTGCGCCCGGCTCCAGTCCCGGCAGGCCTTCACGGCCATGACGATGCTTTCAGTGCCGCCCGACGTCATGTTCCCCGCCGCGCCCGCGGGGGCGTGGAACAGGTCGAGCCCCATGCCCACCACTTCCTGTTCCATGCGCAGCAGGCTCGGGAAGGCGCGCCGCGCGCCCAGCGCGTTTTCGCTGAAGAACAAGTTGAACGCCGCCTTGCCGATCTCCCCGACATCCGCGGGCCCGGAAAACACGTAAAGCGGCACCTTGCCGCCACGCCAATCGGCATCGCCCGCTTGGAACGCGGCCAACGTCTCCAGGATCTGCTCGCGTGGCGTGCCCTGGTCTTCGAACCGGATGCCCATTACTGCCTGCCCTCAGGTGGTTTCCGGCACGCTAGCGCAGCACCGGCGCGGTGGGAACGAAGAGATGATTGAAAGCAGGGAAGGGGGCACTCGTCCTTTGCAAAATGGTCAAACCGGAGGTTGCAACCACGGAGTAGGCCCCTCCTGCGACCAACGCCAATTCCTTAAGTGATGGGATCCAAGGGGCCACGGCCACCTCGGCGGGTCCAGGGCAGAGCCCCGGCCTTCCTTCGCTTATCCCACCACCGCCCGAATAGCCGCGAGTTTGGCGTGGTGGAAGGCAACGTCGTGGTTGTCGACGGTGAGGGTTTGCAGGCGGGAGATGCCGTCCACCGCCGGGCCATCACGCACGGTGGCTTCGAGGATGGCCTGGTCGAGTGCGGGGTCGAGGCTGGCGAGGAGGCGGTCGCGCCAATCCGGGCGGAGCACGGCGAGGGCGGCGAGCAGCGCGTAGGCACCCCAGTTGGAGACGCCGGCGACGATGAGGTGGCGTGCGGGGGTGACGCAGGCGATCGCCTCGCCATTGGTGATATCGGCGGCGATGAGGCTGCGCGGCAAGGCGCCCATGCCCATCTCGTTGCCGCCATCGCCGATGCCGATGGTCTCCCAGGGGCCGGCGAGGAAGAGGTCGTCGAGCGGCGCGGTATGGGCGCCGATATCGAGGCCGACGAGGTTGTGCGGCCGCCCGTTGATCGCCTTGCCGCACCGCTCGATGGAGAGCGCGTGGCTCACACCGGCGGCGCGCCAGGTGGC
Source organism: uncultured Rhodospirillales bacterium (assembly GCA_903928045.1). Next base: position 6,229 of record CAIYPH010000065.1, on the reverse strand, counting down.
CACCAGCGGGTCGAGCGGCGCATCGAGCGCGGCGATATCGAGCGGGGTGGCGAGCCCGGCGCCACACAGGGCCGCCGCGCAGGCCGGTGCGCACGGCGCATCGGTGGCGAGCCGCCCGGCGATACCGATCGCCGCGAGCCCGTGCAGCAGCAGCGCCGCGCCGACCGGCCCGTCGGTTTCAGCCGCCGGTGGGGTGCCGCGCGGCACGTAGAAGCCGGTGATCACCCCGACGCAGGACGCCTCGGCCAACCCAATGGCGGCGCCGAGCAGCCCGCCCTGGGCTGCGGTGCAGAGCTTGGCGATGTTGCGCCCGACATCGACATGGATCAGCGCCTCGATGGCGGCGATGCGGGCGGCCTGGCTCACTACAGCGCGGCGAGGTTGCTGTTGCGCAGATCGGTGATCAGCATGCAGCCCGGGGCGTGGGTGATGCACAGTTCCGGCTTGGTCTCGGCGATCACCGCCTGGGGGGTGACGCCGCAGGCCCAGAACACCGGCAATTCGCCGGCGCGGATCGGCACCGGATCGCCGTAATCAGGCTTGTCGATGTCCTTGATGCCGAGGTCCCCGGGCAGGCCGATATGCACCGGCGCGCCGTGCACCGAGGGGAAGCGCGAGGTGATCTGCACCGCGCGGATTGCATCCTTCGGCGTCATCGGCCGCATCGAGACCACCATCGGGCCGCGGAAGATGCCGGCCGGGGTGCAGGGGATATTGGTCCGATACATCGGCACGTTGGAGCCGCAGGCGATATGCCGCACCTCGATGCCATCCTCGATCAGTGCCTCCTCGAAGGAGAACGAGCAGCCGATCGGAAAGCTGACGAGGTCCTCGCGCCAGAGATGCGAGATATCGGTGCACTCCTCCACCAGCTCGCCATGGCGCCACACCCGGTAGAGCGGGATATCGGTGCGGATATCGAGATCCCGCCCGATGGCGGGGATATGCGGGTCACCCGGCTCGGAAACCGCCAGAACCGGGCAGGGCTTGGGGTTGGCATGGGCGAAGCGCAGGAAATCACCGGCCAGCGCCGCCGGCAGGATCGCGAGATTGGCCTGCACATTCCCCGGCGCCAGCCCAGAGGTCTGTCCGCTGAAGCCACCGGAGCGGATCCGCAGGCGCTCGATGAGGCCGACACGGCTGCCGAGATCGGTGATCGCGTTCATCAACTGGCTCCTCCTTGACGAGGACGCGACCCTATGACGCGACGGGTGTGCCGTCAAAGCCGCCAGGCCGCCGCACGGCGGCGATTTCGCGAGTGAGCTTCTGCCGCATCGCTTCGGCGAAACCGGCGTAGTCCTGGCATTGCAGGGCGAACGCCCCGGGTCCGCCAATCACCTCGCGCCGGTAGCTCTCCACCAGGTCCGGCTCCTCATGCAGCACGCATAGCCCGTTGATGGTCACCCCGGCGCCGACCAGCAAGTCCCGCATCGGTTCCGGGTCGATCCCGGCGTTGCTCCGCCCATCACCGACGAAATCCACCACGATGCGCCGCGCTTCCGCCGGCGCGGTCGCGAGCAAGGCGAGGCAGGCCCGCAGCGCCTCGCCGATCGCGGTGGTGCCGGCGGGCAGCACGCGCGGCACGTCCTCCACCGCGCGGGCGAAGGCTTCGAGTTCGGCGGGGGAGCCGATGCGGGTCCACTCCACCATCACCTCCTGCGCGCCCGGACCGGACCATAGGAGCAGCGCCGCCAGCGTGGCCCCGTGGGCGCCGCCGGTGAGGCCGGAGGCGACATCGGGGTCGCGCAGGGCGGCGGCGCAGCCGGTGGTCATCAAGGTGAATTCGGCGAGATTGACGCTCGCCGAGCAGTCGAAGGCGAGGATCAGCGCGAGGTCGGCCGGCTCCAGGGGCTCAGCCCATCGTCTGCACGGAGTCCGGGGTGATTTCGAAAATCAGCCTGGTCTCGGCGGCGGAGCGATAGGGGTAGGAGTCGAGGCCGAGATACTTCTTGGCGAGCGAATCGATATGCGCATCGCCGCCTTCCTCGGTCACCCTGGTCACGGTGCCGCGGATCTGGATGTAGCGGTAGCCGTTGGCGGGGTCGACGATGGACAGCGCGACCTTCGCGCCTTCGGCCATGTTGCGGGACTTCACGCGCCCCTTGGCGGAATTCACCCGGATCAGCCCGTCCGTATAGTCGAACCACACCGGCGTCACCTGCGGGCTGCCATCCTTCATGATGGTGGCGAGATGGGCGAGCGGCGCCTTGGTGGTGACGAGGTCGAGATAGGCTTCGGGAACGGCGGTCATTGGGAACTCCTGATTGGATTACGTCTCGTGAACCATGCGTCGGCGGTCGGGCCCCGGCAATATGATCCTACTTGGCGAACAGCTTGCCCGGCGGGGGCGCCTTCCGCGTGTAGTCCATCACCGTGTAGCCGCCGCCCTGGTAGCGTTCCTGGATGGGGTTGCCGCTCACCTTGCCCGCCATTTGCGCGGCGAAGGGGTCGGCGCTGTCTTGCGGGAGCCAGCCGATTTTGGCGCGGGCGTCGGCGCGCCAGTAGGTGCGGCTGTTGGCGGAGGCGCCCCAGATGACGCAGCTTTCGGTCTTCTCGGCCAGCGTCGCGGCGGCGCAGAGGCGGGTGAGGTCGTCGTAGCTCAGCCAGGTCGAGAGCATGCGGGCGTCGATGGGCTCGGGAAAGGAGGAGCCGATGCGGACGTTGACGTTCTCCACCCCGTGCTTGAACCAGTACATCCGGCCCATCAGTTCGCCATAGGCCTTGGACAGGCCGTAATAGCCGTCCGGCATGAACTGGCAGTCGTCATCGAGCGGCGTGTCACGCTCGTGGAAGCCGATGGAGTGGTTGGAGGAGGCGAAGAGGACGCGCGCACCCTCGCGGCGGGCCGCCTCGTAGATGTGGTAGAGGCCGCGGATATTGGGGCCGAGCACGTCCTCGAAGGGGTGCTCGGTGGAGACGCCGCCGAAATGCAGGATCATGCCGCAGCCGGTGGCGAGGCGCAGGATGGTCACCCCGTCATTGAGGTCGGCCTTGGTGAAGCTGGCGCCGGGGGGGAGCGGGTCCGGGAAGGGCATGATGTCGGTCAGCACCAGCGTCCAGCCCATGGCGGCGAGGGACTTGGCGAGGTGGCGCCCGAGATTGCCGGACGCGCCGGTGAGCAGAACGGGTTTGGCGGGTATTTCGGTCATCACATCGCTCCTTTAGTAGCCCATCGCCGCGCCGGAAGGCCGGCGATCGTCATTGGCGCCATAGAACAGGCCCGGCCGCATCATCCCGGCGCTCGCGCCGTCACCACCGGACTCCCGGAAATTGCGCTGCGTCGGGGTGGCCGGCCCGATGACAATCAGTTCCGCCGAGCCCCAGGGGCGCAGCGTGATCGTGCGGTGGCCGCGGCCACGCAGCAGTGCCTCGGTATCCGGGGACAGCGCGTCCGGCTCAAGCTGGATCACGTCGGGCAGCCACTGGTGGTGGAATCGCGGCGCGTTGACCGCCTCGCGCGGCTCCATGCCGTGGTCGATCATGTTGAGGATGCTGTGCAGCACGATGGTGATGATGCGTGAGCCGCCGGGCGAGCCGGTGACCAGGAACACGCTTCCATCCTTCAACACGATGGTGGGCGCCATCGAGGAGAGCGGGCGCTTGCCGGGGGCGATGGCGTTGGCCGCGCCCTGCACCAGGCCGTAGAGATTGGCGGCGCCGGCGCGGATAGTGAAATCGTCCATCTCGTTGTTGATGAGGAAGCCGGTGCCGGGCGCCATCGCCAGCGCCCCGAAGGCGCCGTTGATGGTGTAGGTGACCGCGACCGCGTTGCCGGCTTTGTCGGCCGCCGAGTAATGCGTGGTCTCGGTCTTCTCGTGCGGCTCCACCCCCGGCGCGAGCGTGGCGGAGGGCGTCGCGGTATCGCCGATACGGGCGCGGATCGCCGCCGCGTAGTCCTTGGAGAGCAGGCGCCCCAGCGGGTTCTTCACGAAATCCGGGTCGCCGAGATAGGTGTTGCGATCGAGATATGCGTGTCGCATGGCCTCGACGGTGAGGTGCACGGATTGCGCCGAGCGCACGCCCATGCCCTTGATATCGTAGCCCTCGAGGATGTTGAGGATTTCGCACAGCGCCGTGCCGCCGGAGGAGGGCGGCGGAGCGGAGAGCACGGTGTAGCCCCGGTAGGTGCAGGAGACCGGCGCCCGCTCGGCGACGCGATAGGCCGCGAAATCCGCCGCGGTGATGACGCCGCCGCCCGCGTGCGCGGCCGCCTCGACGGCGGCGGGAATGCGGCCCTGGTAGAAGCCGGCGGCGCCCTCCGCGGCGATCGCGGCGAGCGTGATAGCGAGATCAGGCTGGATGAGGCGGTCGCCGGGTTGCAGGCGGCTGCCATCGGGCCGGAGGAACAGGGCGGCGAGCGCGGGGTCTCGGCGGAAGGCGGTGGCGCGGAGTTCCAGTATGTCGGTATCGCCGCGGGTCAGCACGAAGCCGTCGCGGGCGAGGCGGATCGCGGGCTCCATCACCACATCGCGCGGTAGGGAGCCGTATTTGGTGCGCGCCAGTTCGAGCCCCGCCACCGTGCCGGGCACCCCCATGGCGCGCCAGCCGAACAGGCTTGCCCCGTCAATCGCCTTGCCGGCGGCATCGAGATACATGTCCCGCGTTGCGGCCGCCGGGGCGGTTTCGCGGAAATCGAGGAAGACGTCCCGCCCGTCAGCCAGATGCAGCGTCATGAAGCCGCCGCCGCCGATATTGCCGCAGCAGGGGTTCACCACCGCCAGCGCGTAGCCCATGGCCACCGCGGCATCCACCGCGTTGCCGCCGCGTTTCAGCATGGCGAGCCCGGCCTCGGAGGCGAGATACTGCGCCGAGACCACCATCCCGTTCGCCGCCTCCACCGCCGGCGGCGAGGCGGCCAGCGCCGGGCCGGCGAGAACCCAGGCCAGCAGCGCGGCGAGCCAGCCCCTCACGGGATCGCCCTCATGCAATCGAAGGGATTGTCACCCCGATCATGTCGCCCTCGCGCACGATGGCGGCGAGTTGTTCCTCGCTCCACCCCTCCGTGCCCTCCGGCCGCCGCGGCAGCACCATCCAGCGGTAATCCGCCGTGCTATCCACCACCCGCAACCGAACGCCCTCCGGCAGCACCGTCCCCCACTCCCCGATCAGCCCGCGCGGATCGCGCACCGCCCGCGCCCGATAGGCCGCCGACTTGAACCAGAACGGCGGATACCCCAGCACCGCCCGCGGATAGCAGGAGCACAGCGTGCACACGACCAGGTTATGCACGTCAGCCGTATCCTCCAGCACCCCCAGCGGCGGTAGCCCGCGCATCGGTATCGCCAGCATCTCCGCCGCCGCCGTCCCGTCCCGCAGCATCAGCGCCTTGTACTCCGGGTCCACCCACGCCTTGGCGACCATCTTCGCCCCCTGCGCCGGGCTCCCCCCATCGGTGATCCGGATCCGCTCGGCGATCTCCTCGGTGGTCATCACCCCCTTGGCCACCAGCAACCCACGCACCGCCTCCAACAGCCGGTCCGACGGGGTCTCCAGAATGTCGCTCATGCCGCCACCTCCAGCCAATGCTCGAAAATCTCGATCACCAGTTCCTCCGGCGCCGCCCCTTCCGGCCAGAAGGGCTTCGGGTCAAACCGCACATGATACAGCGCCCGCACCGCCGCCGGCCGCGCAAACGCCAGATCCTCCGGATTGGGAAAATCCCCGAGATGCCGCTCCACCACCCCCGCCTCGCCCCGCACATAATGCGGCGTGCGGATGTGGCACTTCCCCCGCGTCTCCGGCCAGTCGAGCTTCACCCGCACCCGAGTGCCCGGCGCGATCAACCGACCTGCCCCAAAGCCGCCCGCAACTCGTCCTCGCTGAACACGCCGCTCGCCAACATGTTCTCGGTGATCGAACGCATCCACCGCTGATAATACGACATCCGCAGATACTGCTCCTCCGGAATCGCCTCGATCGCCCGGCGCATCTCATCCACCGACATCACCTTGCGCATCCCCAGCAACTGCCGGATCGCATCCACCTCGCGATCGAAATCCGTCAGTGCATGCGGCTCGGTATCCACCGGATCGCACATGAACTTCGAAACCCCGCCCATGTCGTGCATCGCTCTCGGCAACTCGTCTTTCATGGCATCGCTCCACAGAAAGTAAGCAAGGCGCCCTTTTGGAAAAAAGGGCGGCAAAAACCTTTATCCGTTATCCTTCGATCTGCACCAAACGGTGCGTCTTGCGGCCCGACGAAAGCCGCACGCCTTCGCGCAACGCCG
>CAIYPH010000064.1 GCA_903928045.1 uncultured Rhodospirillales bacterium | reverse complement strand
TTGAAGGGGTGCTGCTGAAAGAGAGAGGGGGCCGTCTCCGTGGTTGCAACCACCGAGTTGGCCCCCTCGCTCTTTCAGCACCCTCTTAAACGAATGCGGGTCTGGGGGATCATCCCCCAGCGGGGTCCAGGGGCAGAGCCCCTGGCCTTCCTTCCCTCCCCACCGCCGCGGCCCGTTCCCCGGCGCGGGATGATGGCGTATGGTGGGCCGTTGATTTGAGGAGGGTGCGATGCGTCGTCGGGAATTATTGGGTGCGGCATTGGCGGCTGGCGTTGCGGCGCCCGCGGTGGCGCAGGGCAAGCCGGTCAAGGTGGCGTTGATTGCGGATCGTACGGGGCCGTTGGAGGCGTATGCGAAGCAGATGTGGATCGGCTTCGACATGGGGCTGGAATATGCCACCAAGGGCAGCCTGACGGTGGCGGGCCGCAAGATTGAGACGGTGCGCAAGGACAGCCAGACCAAGCCGGATGTCGGGCGCAATCTGCTCGCCGAGGCGTATGGCGACGACAATGTCGATCTCGCGATTGGCGGCACGTCGAGTGCGGTGGCCTTGGCGATGCTGCCGGTGGCGGCGGAGTACAAGAAGGTGTTCATCGTCGACGGTGCGGTGGCCGATGGCATTACCGGGGCGGCGTGGAACAAGTACATTTTCCGGGTGGATCGCAATTCGACGATGGATGCGGTGTCCAACGCGGTTTCGATCGGCAAGCCTGGCGTAGTGGTAGCGACGCTGGCGCAGGATTATGCGTTTGGGCGGGACGGGGTGGCGGCGTTCCGGACGGCGTTGGCCAAGACCGGCGCCAAACTGGTGCATGAGGAATACGCGCCGCCGACCGCGACCGATTTCACCGCACCGGCGCAGCGCATTTTCGATGCCCTGGCCAAGGAGAGCGGCGATAAGATCCTGTTCACCATCTGGGCCGGTGCGGACCCGATGGGCAAGCTCGCGGCCCTGAACCCTGAGCGCTTGGGGATCAAGCTGTCGACCGGCGGCAATATTCTGCCGGGGTTGAAGGCCTACAAGAACATCCCCGGCCTCAACGGGATGGTGGGCGCGACCTACTATTACTATGAAATCCCGAAGAACCCGATCAATGACTGGTTCGTTGCTGAGCACATGAAGCGCTACAACGAGCCGCCGGATTTCTTCACCTGCAACGGCATGGTCACCGGGCTTGGCCTGGTGGCGGCGCTGGAGAAGACCAAGGGGGTGACGGACGCGGAGACGCTGATCGCCGCCATGGAGGGGCTTGCTTTCGACACGCCGAAGGGCAAGGTGCAGTTCCGCCCGGAGGATCATCAGGCGTTGCAGTCGATGTTCGGCTTCAAGCTGGACAATACCGGCGACAAGCCCTGGGCGGTGCCGGTGGGCACGCATGAGTTCACCATCGCGGAGATGCCGATCCCCATCACCAACAAGCGGTGATGCCACCGGCGCTGGAGACGCGCGGCCTGACCATTCGCTTCGGCGGTCAGGTCGCGGTCGACCAGGTGTCCTGCGCGTTCCATCCCGGTACGCTGACGGCGATCGTCGGGCCGAACGGGGCGGGCAAGACGACCTATTTCAACCTGATCTCCGGGCAGTTACGGCCGTCCGCCGGCAGCGTGCATTTGCGCGGGCAGGATGTGTCGCGGCTGGGCGCGCCGATGCGGGCGCGGCTGGGGATGGGGCGGGCGTTCCAGCTGACCAATTTGTTCCCGGATTTGTCGGTGCTGGAGAATGTGCGGCTGGCCGTGCAGGCGCAGTCCGGCGTGTTTCTGCGGTTTCTAAGCCTGGCCGCCGACCGGACGGACCTCACGGAGCGGGCGATGGCGGCGCTGCGGAGGGTGCGGCTGGATGATCGTGCGGCGACGCCGGCCGCGGTGCTGAGCCATGGCGACCAGCGCAAGCTGGAGGTGGCGATCCTGCTGGCGCTGGAGCCGGATATCTTCATGTTCGATGAGCCGACCGCCGGGATGAGCGTGGACGAGGTGCCGGTGATCCTCGACCTCATCGAGAGCATCAAGGCGGAGGGCGGCAAGACCATCCTGCTGGTGGAGCATAAGATGGACGTGGTGCGTCGCCTCGCCGACCGGGTGATCGTGCTGCATAACGGCGCGCTGGTGGCCGATGGCGATCCGGCGGAGGTGGTGGCCTCGCCGATCGTGCAGGAGGCCTATCTGGGGGTGCGGCCCAATGTCTGAGGCGTTGCTGAGCCTTGAGGGCGTGCACACCCATATCGGGCGCTATCACATCCTGCACGGCGTCGATCTCGTGGTGCCCGAAGGGGAGCTGACGGTGCTGCTCGGCCGCAATGGGGCAGGCAAGACCACGACCTTGCGCACCATCATGGGGCTATGGCGGGCGAGTGCGGGGACGATCCGCTTCGCCGGGCAGGACATCACGGCGGCGGCGACGCCCGATATCGCGCGGCTCGGCATCGCCTATGTGCCGGAGGCGATGGGGATTTTCACCGGGCTTACCGTGCGGGAGAACCTGGTGCTGGCGACCACCGCCGGACGGTTCGATGGGGCGCGGCTCGATGCGGTGTTCGCGCTGTTCCCGGTGCTCAAGACCAAGTGGCACGATGCCGCCGGCGGGCTGTCGGGTGGGCAGAAGCAGATGCTGGCGATCAGCCGCGCCATCGTCGAGGCGCGGCGGTTGATTGTGGTGGATGAGCCGACGAAGGGGCTGGCGCCGGCGGTGATCGAGCATCTCATCGGCGGCTTCCGGATGCTGAAGGAGAGCCGCACGACGATCCTGCTGGTGGAGCAGAATTTCCACATGGCTCGCTCGTTGGGCGATGGGGTGGCGGTGATGGATGAAGGGCGGGTGGTGCATGCCGGGCGGATGGCCGATCTGGCAGCCGACGAGGCGCTGCAATCGCGCCTGCTCGGCCTCAGCCTGGCGAGCCACCAATGAAGCGCGATATCGCCCCCTGGCTGGTGGTGCCGATCGTCGCCCTGGTGACGCTGCCGCTGATGAGCTTCCCCACCTGGGTGACGCTGACGGTGGCGGGTGCGGCGATGGGGATGATGATCTTCCTCATGGCGTCGGGGCTTACGCTGGTGTTCGGGCTGATGGACGTGATGAATTTCGCCCATGGCGCCTTCATCACGCTCGGCGCCTTCATCGCGGTGAGCGTGCTCGGCCACCTCGTGGGATGGACGGGGGCGGACAGTATCGGGCTGAACCTGCTTGCGCTTCTGGTGGCGGTGCTAGCCGGTGCGATTGCCGCCGGGGCCGTGGGGGCGGTGTTCGAGCGGGTGATCGTGCGGCGGGTCTATCACTCGCACCTTCAGCAGATCCTCATCACCATGGGCGGGCTGATCGTGGCGGCCCAGTTGGTGATCGTGGTGTGGGGTGCGCAGCCTTTGCAGGTGCCGAAGCCCGTGGCGCTGCGTGGGAGTTTCCTGCTCGGCGGCGCGGCGATCGAGAGTTACCGGCTCGCCGCTGTTGGACTTGGCGTGGTGCTCTATGCGGTGATCCACACCGTGCTGAACCGCACCCGCATCGGGCTCTTGGTGCGGGCGGGGGTGGAGAACCGCGAGATGGTGGAGGCGCTGGGCTTTCGCATCCGGCTGCTGTTCATCGGCGTATTCGTCGCCGGCGCCGCGCTGGCGGGGGTGGGCGGGGTGATGTGGGGCGTCTACCAGGAGATCGTCACCGCCTCGATCGGCGATGAGATGACGGTGCTGATTTTCATCGTGATCATCATCGGCGGGCTCGGCTCCATCACCGGCTGCTTTCAGGCCGCGGTGCTGGTGGGGCTGACAACGAATTACGTCGGCTATCTCACGCCCAAGCTGGCGCTCGGCTCCAACATCGCGCTGATGGTGCTGGTGCTGCTGTGGCGGCCGCGCGGGCTGTTTCCGGTGGCGAAGCAATGAGGTGGACATCACGGCTAATATCCGGCGACCGGCCGGGCCACCCCGTGGCGACGGCGCTGGTGCTGGCGTTGCTGATCGGGCTGGCCTTCGCGCCGTTCCTGTTCCCCGGCACCAAGTCCATGGCGGCGGCTGCGCGCATCTGCATCTTCATCGTGCTGGCGGCGAGCTATGACATTCTGCTCGGCTACACCGGCATCGTCTCCTTCGCCCACACGATGTTTTTCGCCATCGGCGCCTATGCGGTGGCGGTGCCGTTGGCGCGGGGCGTGGAGGGCTGGACGGCGATCATTGGCGGGATGTTCGGGGGCGCGGTGATCGCGGCGGTGCTGGCGGCGTTGATCGCGCTGCTGTCGCTGCGGGTGCGGCGGATCTTCTTCTCGATGATCACGCTGGCGGTCGCGAGCCTCGCCCAGATCGTCGCCGCGCAGTGGCGCGACGTGACGGGGGGGGAGGACGGGCTGACCTTCTCGCTGCCGGCCGCGCTCGGCCCGGCGTTTCGCCTGCTGCCGGAGCCGTTCCTGGGCGTGCGCTTCGATGGGCGGCTGATCACCTATTATCTGATTTTCGTGGTGTGTCTCGCGCTGTTCTGGCTGATGCTGCGCATCGTCAACTCGCCGTTCGGCCGCGTGCTGATGGCGATCCGCGAGAACGAGTTCCGCGCCGAGGCGCTGGGCTATCGCATCGTGATCTACCGCACCATCGCCTCCGCCCAGGCCGCTGCAATTGCTGCCGTGGCGGGCGGGCTAATGGCGGTGCTGCTGCGCTATAACGGGCCGCAATCGACGCTGTCGTTCGAGATCATGGTCGACATCCTGCTGATGGTAGTGATCGGCGGCATGGGCACGCTGTATGGCCCGGCGCTGGGGGCGACCGTCATCGTGCTGGCGCAATATTATTTGCAGCCGGGCTTGCAGGCGCTGTCGGAAGCTACGGCCGCGCTCCCGCTACTCCCGCAGTTGTTCCACCCCGACCGCTGGCTGCTGTGGCTCGGCGTGCTGTTCATTCTCATCGTCTATTTCCTACCCGCCGGCATCGTCGGCACGTTACGGAAGCGCCGCGCATGAGCCCACGTAAAATCATCATCGACTGCGATCCTGGCACGGATGACGCCATCGCGCTGTTCCTGGCGCTGGCCAGCCCGGAGTTGGACGTGCGGATGGTCACCGCGGTGGGCGGCAATGTCGGGCTCGAGCATACGCTGCGCAATGCCCGCGCCTTGGTTTCGCTGACCGGACGGGATGTGCCGGTGGTCGGCGGGGCGGACCGGCCGATGCTCGGCAGCTTCATCCCCGAACCCCGCGTGCATGGGCAGAACGGCGTGGGTGGGGTGACCCTGCCCGAAGGCAAGCCGGCCGCACCGGGTATCGCCGCTGACGCCATCCGCGACCTGCTGCGCGTTGCCGCCCCAGGCGAGATCACCCTCGTGGGCGTCGGCCCCGCGACCAATCTCGGCCTCGTCCTCGCCACCGAGCCGGCCCTGCTCGACCGCATCGCCGAGATCGTGCTGATGACCGGCGCCTGGGCCGAAGGCAACGTGACGCCCGATGCCGAGTTCAACGCCTGGAATGACCCGGAGGCCCTGGCCGTGGTGTTCGCCTGCGGCCGCCCGGTGACGTTGGCGACGTTGGAGACCACCGCCCAGGCGCTCGCCACCCCCGCCTGGATCGCCGGGCTCTCCGGCGGCGGCGCGTGCATGGCGGCGGCCAAGGCGATCATGGCCTCCGTGCCGCCCTCGCGCCGGATCGGCGGGCGCGGCACGCCGCAGCACGATGCCTGCGCCATCATGTGGCTGGTGGCACCGCATCTCTTCACCGCCCGCCCGGTGCACGCCGCGGTCGATCTCGGCCCCGGCCCGGGGCGCGGGCGCACGGTGATCGACCGCTGGGAGCGGGTCGCCGGCCCGCGCAACGCTCAGGTGCTGGAGACCGTGGACGCCGCGGGGTTCTTCGCGCTGCTGGCGGAGCGTCTCGCGACGCTGCCCTGAGGCTCAGCGCGCCGCGAGCGCCGCCTCGATTGCCGCCTGGGTGGCTGGGCCAAGTTTGCCGTCCGCGTCCAGCCCATGCGCGGCCTGGAACGCCTTCACGGCGGAGACCGTCATCGGCCCGTAGCTGCCATCGGCGACCAGCGGCGGTTCCTCGCCGAGGCGGTTGAGCGCGTTCTGCAGCCAGGCCGTGCCGCGATCCTCCGGCGCCTGCCCACCAAGTGCGGCCTTCCACTTGGCGAGCCAGGCAGTCCGCTGGTCGAGCCCGATATAGCCGCCGTTGAGATGGTAGGTGACGCCCTTCACGTCATCCTGCCGGGCGAAGGGCAGGCAGCCGCACAGGATGAAATCAGCAACGCCGCATTCCAGGAAATGCGCGGGCGCATTCACCAGATCAGGGTTGGCGATCAGGTCGAGCCCGGTGCGCTGGCCGAGCTTTTCGTAGCCCTCGCGCCCCGTCACCTAGCTGGCGCCGCGGCCGCGGAAGTCCCAGCCATCATCGCTGCCCGGCCGGTTGCCCATGCGGCCGTTATAGACTTCGTTCGCGATAAGCCGCGGCTGGCGGGCATATTGCGCGGCCTTGGCAGCGTCGAAGCGGGAGGGCCAGGTGTTGATGAGCCCCTGGGCGGAGTAGTTGAGGTTCTCCTCCATCTCGGACCCCGCGCCACATTCATGGCTGAACTGGGCCATCGCATGCGCGATCAGCAGATCGGAGGTAAGCCCGTACTTGGCGAACACGTCGGCGCCGGACGCGACGATCCCCTCGTTCAGTCCCGCGACGGTAGCGTCGCCGTGTGGCCAGAGTTGCTGCATGGTGCCGAGTTCGAACATGGCGGTGCCCCCAATTTTGTGCCCGGCAATGCATCAGCATTCTGCCAGCGTTTCAAGACTGGGGTAGCGTCAATAATCAGTGATGCGTGCGGCATCGTCGTGCGGGATATGGCCGGATCGCCCGCGGCGTGGCAGGCTGCCGCATCCCGCAAGAGGACCGCGCCATGAACGATACCAGCATCGCCCGCAATTCCGTCCACTTCGCCACCGAGAAGCAGCCGGCGACCGGCAGCCGCGGCATGGCGACCTCCAACCACCCGCTCGCCTCCGCGGCCGGCGCCGAGATGCTGGCGGCCGGCGGCAACGCGATCGACGCGGCGGTGGCGATGCAGTTTACCCTGACCGTGGTGGAGCCGATGATGATCGGCCTGATCGGCGGCGGCACCGCCCATATCCGCACCGCCGACGGCAACCACGTGGTGATCGACGGCATGAGCGCCGTGCCGGGCAAGGGCCACGCGACGATGTACAAGCCGGTGCCGGATGGGGCGCCGGAGAATTACGAGACGATCGACCGCGCCAACGTGCTCGGCCCGTCCTCGGTCGCCACTCCCGGTTCGCTCAAGGCCTGGTGTCTCGCCTTGGAGAAATTCGGCTCCATGCCGCTCGCGGACGTGATGGAGCCGGCGATCCGCCACGCCTCGCGCGGCTTCCGGGTGACGCCGTATCTGCATGATTGCATCACCACCGCCGCCCCGGATTTCGGCCTTGATAGACTGATTTCGGACCGCTACATGCCCGGCGGCATCGCGCTGAAGCCGGGTGAGCGCCTGGTGCAGGGGGATTACGCCGATGCGCTGCGGCTGATCGCCCAGGAAGGCGCTTCCGCGCTGCATGGTGGCGCGCTTGGTGCGGCGGTGGACGCGCATATGGCGGCCAATGGCGGCTATGTCAGCCTCGCCGATCTCACCGGATACGAGCCGCGGCTGCGCCAGCCGATCCGCACCACTTATCGCGGCTGGGAGATCATCGGCCCGCCGCCGCCCGCCGCCTCGGGCATTCATATCGCGCAGATGCTGGCGATCCTTGAAGGGTTCGATCTCAAGGCCCTCGGCTTCGGCACCGCCGATACCTGCCACCTCGTCGCCGAGGTTTTGCGCATCGCCTTCGCCGATCGCGCGGCCGGGACGGGCGATCCTGACTTCCTGAAAGTGCCGGTGGAGCGCATCACCTCGCGCGCATATGCCGCCGAGCGGCGCGCCAAGATCGACATGGCGCACTCGCAGAAATGGGGCGCCGGCGTGATGGCGGGGGAGGGGGCCAATACCACCCACCTCACCGCCGCCGATTCCATGGGCAACGTGGTGGCCAGCACCCAGACCATCAACAATTTGTTCGGCGCCCGCTACATCGTGCCGGGCACCGGCATGATCCCCAACAACTACATGCACAATTTCGATCCTCGCCCGGGTGCGGCGCTGTCGATCGAACCGGGCAAGCGGGTGACCACCTCGATGTCGCCGATGATGGGGTTGCGCGACGGCAAGATCCGCTTTGCCCTCGGCCTGCCCGGCGGCAAGAAGATCTTTCCCTCGGCGATGCAGGCCATCCTCAACATCGTCGATCACGGCATGTCCCTGCAGGAGGCGGTGGAGGCGCCGCGCATCTGGACCGAGGGCGTGGCGCTGGAAGTGGAGCGCGGCATCCCCGAAGGCGTGCGCGATGCGCTCGCCGCGCGCGGGCATGACGTGCAGGTGGTCCCCACGGTGGCCGGCGGCATGAACGGCATCGGCTTCGGCGATGACGGCAACCTCACGGGTGCGGCCTGCTGGCGCGCCGACGGCACCCCCGTCGGCGTCTCCGGCGGGCTCGCGCGCGCCGGCGTGCGCTTCGTGTTGGAGAGCGCGAAGCCGAAGGCCTGACGGGCCGCGGCGGCCCCGGCAGACGCCGTTGCCGCCGCCCGTACACGCGTCATCCCCGCCGCGCGGGCACATGCCCGGCGACCCATCACGCGATGGCGATGCCGCATGTACATCGCCCCACCGCCATGCTCCACGCCGCCGGCGCCCGCGCGCCGCGCAGCCGGCGAACCCGCGTGGGGTACAAAAACCGTCGCGCCAGCGCACGCCGCCCGGCGTCATTGCGCACGCGCGCAACCTCGGCCGCCTTGCCGCGGAATGCGGCATCGTCGAGCAACCCGGGGTCGGTCAGCACGGCCCGCATACGCGCGAGCCGCCGCATCTCCCCCTCCAGCCGCGCCCGCTTGCGATGCCCCACCGGGAGTGCGGCAAGCCGCGCGCGCAACTCTCCCGCCCGCGCGCCGAGCACGGCATCGAGCACCAGCAGCAGATGCCGCAGGATGCGCAGCAGCAGATGCGGGAAGAGGGGGCGGGGCGGCATCCTGGTCCTTTCATGCAAAGTTTAAGTTCTCTATATGTTCGCACGTCCGCGCGGGAACTGCAAGAGATTTTTCGGAGATTCTGGATTTTTTTCTGATCGTCCCCGGTAGGCCACTCTCCCGCCCGGCCCTCCACGATGGCCAAAACGCCGAGAACCCCATTTCCCGCATTGCCATCGCCCGGGACATCGACAACCCTGCACGCACGGCACCCATCGCCGGATTTCTGGGGATACCGGCATCTTGATCCGTATCGGCATTGACATCGGCGGCACCTTCACCGACTTCGCGGTCTGGGCCGGCGAGGCGGCCGGCTACACCGCCGTCCACGCCATGAAGGTGCCGTCCACACCGCCGGATTTCGCCGCCGGCGTGCAGAACGGGCTGGAGAAGCTGCTGGCGGAGGGCCGCATCGCGGCCCGCGATCCGATGCTGATCGTCCACGGCACCACCGTCAGCACCAACGCGGTGATCGAGCGCAGCGGTCCGCCGCTGGCGCTGCTGGTCACCGCGGGCTTTCGTGACGTGCTCGACGTCGCGAGGCTCAGGGTGGATCGCCCGGTCGATCTCTTCGCGCGGCGGGCGGCGCCGATCATCCCGCGTCGCATGGTCTTCGAAATCGGCGAGCGCATCCTGGCCGATGGCAGCATCGACCGGCCGCTCGATCCGGCCGAGGTGGTCGCGGCGGCGCGAGACGCGGTAGGGCAGGGGGCGGCAGCGATCGCCGTATGTTTCCTGCACGCCTACCGCAACCCCGCCCACGAGGCCGCCGCCGCCGCCGCCATCCGTAAGTCAATCGGCGCGGTGGATGTCGTGCTGTCCCACGAGGTGTGGCCGCAGCAATCCGAGTATGAGCGGGCGAGCGCCGCCCTGCTCAACGCCTATGCCCGCCGTGCGCTCTCCGGCTACCTCGCCACCCTCGAATCATGGCTCGCCCAGCGGCTGCCCAATGCGCGGCTGTTGGTCACCAAGTCCAACGGCGGGGTGATGGCGGCGTCCGAGGCCACGCGCATGCCGATCCATACCCTACTCTCCGGCCCCGCCGCCGGCGTCACCGCTGCCCAGGCGCTCGGCGCCATGCTCGGCGAGGCCAATCTCCTGACCATGGACATGGGCGGCACCTCCACCGACATCTCGCTGATCCGCGACGGCGGCATCATGGTCTCCCACGATGGCCGCGTCGGCGACTTCCCGCTGATGATGCCGGTCACCGCCATCGAGGCGATCGGCGCCGGCGGCGGCTCCATCGCCTGGCGCGACGGGCCGGTGCTGAAGGTCGGCCCCCGCTCGGCCGGCGCCCGGCCCGGCCCCGCCTGCTACGGACATGGCGGCACCCAGCCCACGGTCTCCGATGCCTATCTCCTCTGCGGCTACCTCCGCGAGGACATCAAGCTGGCCGGCGGTCTCACGCTGCGCCGCGACCTCGCCGAACAGGCCGTCGCCCCCCTCGCAACCGCCATCGGGCGCACCATCGAGGCCACC
>CAIYPH010000063.1 GCA_903928045.1 uncultured Rhodospirillales bacterium | reverse complement strand
GTCCCTGCGCCAGGCGCATGGTCTGCTGCGCGCCGAAACCCAGTTTTCGCGACGATTCCTGTTGCAGCGTCGATGTCGTGAACGGCGCCGGCGGGTTGCGCTTGACGCGTTTGCGTTCGACGGAAATGACCGAGAAGGCTTCCGCCTCCACCGCCGCCTTGGCGCGCTGGGCCAAAGCTTCGGTGTTCAGGTCGAACTGATCGAGCCGCTTGCCGTTGAGGTGGGTGAGGCGGGCGGTGAAGGGGGCGTTCGATGGCGTGAGGAACTGGGCCTCGATCGTCCAGTATTCCCGCGGCCGGAACGCCTCGATCTCGGCTTCGCGCTCGCAGATCAGGCGCAGGGCGACAGATTGCACGCGCCCGGCGCTGCGGCTGCCCGGCAATTTGCGCCAGAGCACCGGCGAGAGGGTGAAACCCACGAGATAGTCGAGCGCGCGGCGGGCGAGGTAGGCCTCGATCAGCGGCTGGTCCAGCTCGCGGGGATGGGCGATGGCGTAGCGAACGGCGTTGCGGGTGATCTCATTGAAGGTGATGCGATGAACCTTCACGTTTTTGAGTACATTCCGTTCCGCCAGCATGGCCTGCACATGCCAGGAAATCGCCTCGCCTTCGCGATCCGGGTCGGTCGCGAGGTAGAGCGTCTTGGCGCCCTTGAGCGCTTTCGCGATGGCGGTGACCTGCTTGTCACCCCGGGAATCGGCCTCCCAATCCATCTCGAAGTCCTGCTCCGGGCGTACGGAACCGTCCTTCGGCGGCAGGTCGCGGACATGCCCGAAGCTCGCCAGCACGGTATAGCCGCCGCCGAGATACTTGTTGATTGTCTTGGCCTTAGCAGGCGATTCGACGACAACGACGTCCGACATTTTGCTCCGTTCTTCGGGCTAGGCGCCCCATCCGGCTATGAGCGCAATCCGGTGCCCGGACAGCGTCTCGATCCTGCCCGCGATCTCCAGATCCAGCAGTAGGGAATTGACCACGGAGGCCGGTAGTTGGCAGCGCCGGATGAGATCGTCAACTGCGGTCGGTGACGGACCCAGCAGGTTGACGATGGTTTGAAGTGCCTCGGCATGCGCGCCGGGTGGCAATTCGGCCTCCGGGGCGGCGTCCGCGAAGCCTTCAGCGCCCTCGTAGAGTGGCGCCTGGGCCAGCCCGCCGGAGAGCAGGGCGATCACATCCTCGGCGGTTTCGGTGAGGTGCGCGCCATCGCGCAGCAGCCCGTTGGTGCCGCGGCAGCGCTCGTCGAGCGGCGAGCCGGGCACCGCGAACACCTCGCGATTGGCCTCGGCGGCGAGGCGGGCGGTAATCAAGCTGCCCGATTTTAGCGCCGCCTCCACCACCACCACGCCGAGCGACAGCCCGGCGATCACCCGGTTGCGGCGGGGGAAGTGGCGGGCCTGCGCCACCGTGCCCAGTGGCATTTCGGCCAGTACGACCCCCTCACGGCCGATGCGGCGCTGCAGGGCGGCGTTTTCCGGCGGGTAGAACGTGTCGATGCCGCCGGCGATGCAGGCGATGGTGGAGCCGCGGGAGAGGGCGCCGAGATGGGCCGCGGTGTCGATCCCGCGCGCCAGACCGGAGACCACGGCGAAGCCGGCCTCGGCGAGCCCATGGGCCAGTATCTCCGCCATGCGCCGCCCATTGGCCGAGGCATTGCGGCTGCCGACGATGCCGACCGCGCGGCGGTTGGCAATCGCCGGCTCCCCGACTGCGGCGAGCACCGGTGGCGGGTCGGGCAAGGTGGCGAGTAGTGGCGGGTAGCCGGGAGCGCCGTAGATCAGCAGTTGCCCGCCGATTTGTTCGACGGCGGCAATCTCGCGCTCAGCTAACCGACGATCCGGCACCGCGAGCGGCGCGCGGCGGCCGGCGGCCCGGGCGATATCCGGCAGGCCGTCGATCGCGGCTGTGGCGTCACCGAAGCGGGCGAGCAGGCGGCGAAACGTGATGGGGCCGACGCCCTCTGTGCGCGCGAGACGGAGGGCGTCGGCCGCATCGCTCATTTTTTCGCGCCGATCCGTGGCTCGGTGCCGGCGATGAGGCGGCGGATATTGTCCTTGTGGCGTAGCACCACGAGGGCGACGGCGGCCAGCACCAGGCCCAGCACCGGCTGCGGCGAGCCGAGCAGCCAGGCGAGAATGGGCGCGGCGACCGCGGCGGCGAGAGAGGCGGCCGAGGACATGCGCAGCAACAGCGCGGTCAGCAGCCACACCACGGCCGCCCCCACCGCCACTCGCCAATCCGCCACCAGCATGATGCCGAGCCCGGTAGCGACGCCCTTTCCGCCTTTGAATTTGAGCCACATCGGGTAGTTATGGCCAAGCAGGCTCGCCAGCCCGCCGAAGAAAATACCGGGCACGCCCGCGAGCGCCGCCCCGAGCACCACGGCAAGGGAGCCCTTGGCGGCATCCAGCACCAGCGTTCCGGCGGCGAGTCCTTTGCGGCCGGTGCGCAGCACGTTGGTGGCGCCGGTGCTGCCGGAGCCGATCTTCCGCACGTCGCCAAGGCCCGCCGCCATGGTCAGCAGCAGGCCGAAGGGGATGGAGCCGAGGAGATAACCGGCGATGGCCGCAAGCATCACCGCGGTTTCGCTGCTCATTCCCATCATCCGAAAACCCTCCGCCCGGCTTTCCAGGTGCCGATGACCCGCCCCTCCAGCGCCCGCCCGTCGAATGGGGTGTTCTGCGCCCGGCCGGGCAATTCTCCGGCCTCGACCTGCCAAGCGGCGTCGAGATCGAACAGGCAGAGATCGGCCGGGGCGCCCTTGGCGAGCGTGCCGGCTTTGACACCGAGCACATTGGCCGGGCCTGCGGTCAGCAGGCCGAGCGCGCGGGCGAGGGGGATGGCGCCGCCATGCACCTGGGCGAGGGTGACGGCGAGCAAAGTAGCGAGGCCAACCCCGCCGGCGGCCGCCTGGGCGAAGGGCAGGCGCTTGTCATCGGCGTCGCGCGGTTGATGGTCAGAGGCGATGGCGTCGATGGTGCCATCGGCCAGCGCGGCGACCACGGCCAGCCGGTCTTCCTCGGCGCGCAGGGGCGGCGAGAGTTTCGCATAGGTGCGGAAATTGCCGATCGCCGTTTCGTTGAGGTCGAAATAGGGCGGCGCCGTGTCGCAGGTGACGTCGAGCCCGTCGGCCTTGGCGGCGCGGATCAGGTCGATGGCCTCGCCGGTCGAGACATGGGCGAAGTGGAGCGCCCCGCCGGTCATGCGGAGCAGGCGCAGGTCCCGCGCCACCATCAGCGCCTCGGCGGCGGGGTGGATGGCGGGCAGGCCGAGGCGGGTGGCGAGTTCGCCGGAGGTCGCGGCGCCGCCCTCGGCCAGCGTCGGCTCCTCCGGATGCTGCACCACGCGGGCGCCGAAGGCTTTGGCGTAGGAGAGGATCAGCCGCATCATCCGGGCCGAGCCGATCGCCCGCGCGCCATCGGTGAAGGCGACGGCGCCGGCCTCGCGCAGCAGGCCGAGTTCGGCCAGTTCCTCGCCGCGGCAGCCCTTGGTGGCGGCGGCGTAGGGAAGGATGGTGAGGCTGCCGGTCTCCTCGCCGCGGGCGCGCAGATGGCGCACCAAGGCGGGGTCATCGATCGCCGGCTTGGTGTCGGGCAGGGCGGCCAGGGTGGTGATGCCGCCGGCCGCCGCCGCCACCGCCGCCGAGGCGATGGTTTCGCGGTATTCCCCGCCGGGCTCACCGACTTCGGCGCGCATGTCGACCAGGCCGGGGCATAGAATTGCGCCGTCGCCGTCGATTACCCTTGCGCCCTCGGGCCGGCCGATTCTGCGGCCGAGATCGGCGACCCGCCCATCGCGCACCAGCAGGGCGCCGACGATATCCAGGCCGGAGGCGGGATCCACCAGGCGGACGTTCTCGAAAATAAGGTCAGTCATTGCGCTGATTCCGGCGCGCCAGCATGTCGAGCACGGCCATGCGGACCGCGACGCCCATCTCGACCTGCTCCTTGATAAGGCTGCGGATTGGGTCGTCCGCCACGTCCGAGGCGATTTCCACCCCGCGGTTCATCGGGCCGGGATGCATCACCAGGGCATCGGGCTTGGCGAAGGCGAGTTTCTCGGCGTCCAGCCCGTAGAAGCGGAAGAATTCGCGGAAGGAGGGGATCAGCCCGCGCGTCATCCGCTCCTTTTGCAACCGCAGCATCATCACGATGTCGCAGCCCTGAAGCCCCTCGCGCATGTCGTGGAACACCTCGACGCCGAGGCGGGCGACCTCGGCCGGCATCAGCGTGGGCGGGCCGATCACCCGCACGCGGCTGCCCATGGCCGAGAGCAGGAAGATGTTGGAGCGGGCGACGCGGCTGTGCAGCACGTCCCCGCAGATCGCCACCGTCAGCCCCTCCAGCCGGCCGCGACGGCGGCGGATGGTCAGCGCGTCGAGCAGGGCCTGGGTGGGGTGCTCATGGGTGCCGTCGCCGGCGTTGATCACCGCGGCATCCACCTTGCGGGCGAGCAGCGCCGGCGCCCCCGAGTCGCCATGGCGGACCACCAACAGGTCGCAGTTCATGGCGTTCAGCGTCGCCGCGGTGTCGAGCAGGGTTTCGCCCTTGTTCACCGAGGAGGTGGAGACCGACATGTTGATCACATCGGCGCCGAGCCGCTTGCCCGCCAGCTCGAAGCTCGTGCGAGTACGCGTTGAATCTTCGAAAAAAAGATTGATCAGCGTGCGTCCGCGCAGCAGATCGCGCTGGGTTTTGCCGGAGCGGTTGAGCAAGGCGTAGCTCTCCGCGAGATCGAGCACGGAGTCGATCTCGGGCGGGTGCATGCCCTCGATTTGCAGGAGGTGGCGGTGTGCTAGGGCCAAAGGATGGGGTCCCGTCGGTGACGGGGCCGCAGGTTACAGGGGGGCGCCCGATCATGCTAGGCTGACGCATGGAGGCCGCCATGCCCGAGACCAAACCGACCAAGCAGATCACCATCGTGCCAACGCCGGGGCGGGTGCGGGTGAGCTTCGCGGGCGTGACCATCGCCGATACCACGGCGGCACTCACGCTCCGCGAGACGCCCTACGGCCCGGTGCAGTACATCCCGCGCAGCGATGTCCGCATGGAGTTGTGCCAGCGCACCGCGCACGCGAGCCATTGCCCCTGGAAGGGCGACGCCAGCTATTACAGCGTCACCGTCGGTGACCGCACGACGGTCAACGCGATCTGGACCTACGAGACGCCAATCGAGGCGGTCGAAGCGATCAGCGGCTACCTCGCGTTCTACCCCGATCGGGTCGACGCCATCGAGATCGGCTGATCAGCCGGCCAGCGCCGCGATGCGGGCCAGCGCCTCATCTTTACCGAGGGCCAGCAGCGTCGCGTCGATGCCGGGGCTGACGGTGCTGCCGGTGAGGGCGATGCGCAGCGGCTGGGCGATCTGGCCGAGCTTCTTGCCTTGCGCCTCGGCGAAGCTGCGCAGCGCGCCGTCGATCGCCTCCCGCTCGAATGCGGTTGCGGCCAGGATGCCCTTGAGGCCGGCGAGCAAAGCGCGCCCCTCGTCGGTGAGGGCGGCGGCGGCCTTGGCGTCGAGCGGCAAGGGCAGGGGGCGGGCGAGGAATGTTGCGGAATCAGCGAGTTCGATCATCGTCTTGGCCCGCTGCTTCAGCTCCGGCATCAGGGCGGCGATGCGCGGGGCGCCGGCGGTGAGGTCGAGCCCCTCGCGCCCGGCGAGGCGGGCCAGCGCCATCTCCGTGAGGCGGGCATCCTCGGCGGCCCGGATCCAGACGCCGTTGAGATTGTTGAGCTTGGCGTAGTCCATCCGTGCGGCGCCGCGGTTGACGTCGACGATGTCGAACAGGCGGATCGCCTCGTCGCGGGATATCACCTCGAGATCGCCGTGCGACCAGCCCAGCCGCATCAGGTAGTTGCAGAGCGCCTCGGGCAGATAGCCCTGGACGTCAAACTCCATCACCGAGACGGCGCCGTGGCGCTTGGAGAGCTTATGCCCGTCGGCGCCATGGATCAGCGGCACATGGGCGAAGCGCGGGCGCTCCCAGCCCATGGCGTCATAGATCTGCGCCTGGCGGAAGGTGTTGGTGAGGTGATCATCGCCGCGGATGACATGGGTGATCGCCATGTCATGGTCGTCCACCACCACGGCGTGCTGGTAGGTCGGCGTGCCGTCGCTGCGCAGGATGATCATGTCGTCGAGTTCGGCATTGGCGACTCGTACGGTGCCCTGCACGAGATCCTCCACCACCGTCTCGCCCTCCTGCGGGGCGCGCAGGCGGATCGCCGGGGCGACATCGTTGGGCCCGGTGCCCGGATCGCGGTCGCGCCAGGGGCTGCGGACCTTGAGGCCGGGATTGGCCTCGCGCATCGCCTTCAGCTCATCGGCCGACAGCCAGCACTTATACGCCTTCCCTGCAGCGACCATGGCATGCGCCACCTCGGCATGCCGGGCGGCGCGCTTGGACTGGTAGACCGGCGGTGCATCCGTCTCGAGGCCGAGCCAGGCGAGACCGTCGAGAATCGCCTGGGTGGCGGCCTGGGTGCTGCGCTCCTTGTCGGTGTCCTCGATGCGCAACAGGAATTCGCCCCCGTGGTGGCGGCTGAACAAATAGTTAAACAGCGCGGTGCGGGCGCCGCCGATATGCAGCATGCCGGTGGGGCTCGGGGCGAAGCGGGTGCGGACGGTCATGGCTCGGTCTCTCGTCGACGGGCCGCGCTTCTATCATGGGCCGACGTTGCGTCGTAGCGTGGCAGTCATGCAATCCGGCATGAGCGATGACGCCTTCCGCACGCCCGGCGTCCTCGCCAGGTGGATGGAGGCCGAGCGCGGCCGTTTCGCGCTCTGGCTGCCGGTGGCGATGGCGCTTGGGGCGGCCTACTATTTTAGCCTTGGCGCCGAGCCGTCGAGGTTGGCCGGGGCAGGGGTTGGATGCCTCGCCGTGCTGGCCGTTGCGCTGGCCCGCTCCCTCTGGCTACGCACGCTGGCGATGCTGGTCGTCGCGGCGGCCATCGGCATGGGCTCGGCCCAGTTCGCTACGTGGCGCGCGCCGCCCCTCCTGGACCTGCCCAACCGTGCGCTGGAGATCACCGGGCAACTCCGCGCGGTCGAGCAACTGCCGGCCGGGCGGCGGGTGACCATCGAGGCCGCGCGTATCGATGCCGGTGACCCGCTGCCGCGCCTGCTGCGCATCCGGCTGCGGGCGGGCGATGAGACGCCGATGGCAACCGGCGACCGCATCGCGCTCCGCGCCATGGTCAGCCGCCCCGCGCCGCCCGCGGTCCCCGGCGGTTGGGATTTCCAACGCGATGCCTTCTATGCCGGCTTCGGCGGCTACGGCTTCGCCCTGCGGCCCGTGCAGTCGGTGTCGCCTGGGGCGGCCGCCGGCATCGCGGCCAGTGTGCAGGCGCTGCGTGAGACCATCATCGCCCGCGTCTCCGCCGCTCTGCCGGCGGAGCGCGCGGCGATCGCGGCCACCCTGCTCACCGGCGGCACCGCTTCGATCCCGGAGGCCGATCGCGCGGCCTTCCGGGATTCCGGCCTCGCCCATCTGCTCGCCATCGCCGGACTGCATATCGGGGTGGTGATGCTATGGGCGTTTGGCCTCTCGCGCATGGGGATGGCGCTGTCGGAGCGCGCCGCCCTGCATTGGCCGCTGAAGCAGATCGCCGCGGTCGCCGCGCTGGCGGCCGGGCTGTTCTACATGGTGCTGACGAGCGCACACGTGCCGATCATGCGCAGCTTCGCGATGGCTGCGCTGGTGACGCTGGGCGTGATCGTCGGGCGGCGTGCGATGTCGCTGCGCGGGCTCGGGCTGGCCATGGCAGTGCTGGTGCTCATCGCCCCGCATGAGGTGATGGGCGTGAGCTTCCAGATGAGCTTTTCCGCCGTGCTGGCGCTGATCTCCGGCTACGAAGCGCTGCGGCCGGCGTTGGCTCGCCTGCACGGCGACGGCGCCCTGCACCGCCGCATCCTCGGCCATGTGGTCGCCCTGGCCCTGACCAGCGCACTGGCCGGCACCGCCTCCGCCCCCTACGGTGCCTATCACTTCGGCCACGCCCAGCTCTACTACATCGCCGCCAACGTCGTCGCCGTGCCGCTCACCGCGCTATGGGTGATGCCGGCGGGGATGCTGGCGCTGCTGCTGATGCCGCTGCATGCCGAAGCGCCGGTGCTGTGGGTGATGGGCTGGGGCATCGATCTGATCCTGCTCGTCGGCCGCCAGGTCGCTGCCTGGCCGGCGGCGGTGATCGCGGTGCCCCATATGGCGCCCTGGGGCCTGCTTCTGCTCTCCCTCGGGCTCGCCTGGCTCGGCATATGGCGGACTCGGCTGCGCCTGCTCGGGCTGCTGGCGATCCTCGCCGGGGCGCTCTCGCCGCTCGCCGCCCCGCCGCCGGATGTGGTGGTCTCCGCCGACGCGCGGATGATCGGACTGCGCACCGGAGAAGCCATATTCATCACGCCCGCCAAGGGCGGATCAGGCCTCGTGCGGGACACTTGGCGCCAGCTCTGGGGCACCGATGCGGCCGCCCAGCCCTTGCCGCCCGCCACCTCTCCGGGCGGCACGATCACCTGCACCGATGCGGACTGTGCGGCACGTATGCACGAACGCACCGTCCGCATCGTCCGTTCCGGGGCCTCCTGCGAGGGGGATTTGGTGGTCTCCCTCGAGCCACTGCGCTTCAAGTGCGCCCGCCCACCACCCTACATCGACCGCTTCAGCGTCTGGCGCGGCGGGGCGAGCGCCGCCTGGGTGACCGAATCCGGCGTCACGGTGCTGACTGATCGCGAACTGCGCGGCGAGCGGCCATGGATGCCACTGAGGCCGGTCGGCGGCGCGATTCCCGCCGGATTGGTCGTCGCGCCTTCCGACGCGGTGCCGGTCGACTGAGTCTCAGGCGACCACGCCGACATAGCCGTCCCGCTGCGGGTCGGCGCCGCCTTCCAGCTTCCCGTCCCACATGGTGATGCCGTGCGGCGCGGCGAAGGGGAAGCTCATCGGCGAGCGTTTCACACCGTAGCCCATCGCTTCCACCGCGCGCTGGGTGGCGCGGGTGATGCGGTTGGAGATGTCGATGTCATTGGTCGTCGCCGAGAAGCGCGGCGCCTGCACCGCCTCCTGCATGCTCATCCCCCAATCCAGCACATTCAGCAGCACCTGCAGAATTGCGACCCCGATCCAAGCGCCGCCCGGCGCGCCGAGCGTGGCGACCGGCGTGTTGCCCTCCAGCACGATGGTGGGGGACATCGACGAAAAACGGCGCTTGCGCGGGGCGATGGAGCCGGCGCGGCCTGGCCGCGGGTCATACCAGTTCATCGCGCCGTTCAGCATGAAGCCGGTGCCTGGTGGGATAACCCCGGACGGCGTGCCAAGCGTATGGGTGAGTGAGACCACCATGCCCTCCGCATCCACGCAGGAGATCGTCGTGGTATGCTTGGCATCGCCGCCGACGCGGGGCAGCGAGGTCTTCTCTCCGGCCCGGATGCGCGCGGCGCAGCCATCGGCGTAGCCGTCCGAAAGCAGCATTTCCAAGGGCGGCGGTACGAAATCGGGGTCGCCGATATGCGTGTCCTTGTCGAGCCCGGCGATCTTCATCGCTTCGGCCAACACGCGGATATATTCGGGGGAATTATGACCCATCGCCACCAGGTCGAACCGCTCGAGGATGCGCAGCATCTCGGCGATGACGATGCCGCCTGCCGGCGGGGGAGGGGCGGCGATCCGGCGGCCGCGATAGATGATTTCCAGCGGCGCGTGTTCGCGCACGCGGAACTCCGCGAGATCGGCAAGAGAGAGCAGCCCGCCATTGGCC
>CAIYPH010000062.1 GCA_903928045.1 uncultured Rhodospirillales bacterium | reverse complement strand
GATAAGGGCAACGACTTCTACGACGGGATGGAGTGATGCGCTTCACGGTAGACCGCCTCGACCATCTCGTCCTCACCTGCACGGACGTGGAGATCACCGCGTCCTGGTTCCAGCGCGTGCTGGGGATGGATCGCGAGGAGTTCGGCCACAAGAACCGCACCGCGCTGCGTTTCGGCGGGCAGAAGATCAACCTTGATCCCGCGGACGGCGAGCGCACCACGGCGGCCGCCCCGGTGCCGGGCTCGCACACTCTCTGTTTCACCACCGCCATCCGCCCGCAGGACATCGTGGTGCATCTGACCGCCTGCGGAGTCACCATCACCGAGGGGCCGGCAGCGAAGGTCGGTGCGCTCGGGCCGATGACCTCGGTCTATTGCCGCGACCCCGACGGCAACCTCATCGAGATCTCCACCTATTCCCGCGACTGAGCCCCTTCGCGCCAGCGACTATGATTTCGAGCTGCCGCCCGACCGGATCGCCACCGCGCCGGCCCGGCCGCGCGATTCGGCGCGCCTGCTGCACGTGGCGCAAGACGGGCTGCATGACCGCATCGTGCGCGATCTGCCGGGGATGCTGCGGCCTGGCGACCTGCTGATCGCTAACGACACAAGCGTCATCCCCGCCCAACTCGCGGCGCGGCGCGGTGCCGCGAAAATCGGCATCACGCTGGATCGCCCGCTCGCCGATGGCACCTGGCACGCGCTGGCCCGCAACGCGCGCCGCCTGCGCGTGGGAGATACGTTGGATTTCGACGGAAGCACGGTGCTCACCGCGACCGTGGCGATGATCGAGGAGGGTGGCAGTGTCGCGCTGCGCTTCAATCTCGAGGGCGAGGCTTTCGCCGCCGCGTTGCACCAGGCCGGCGCGCTCGCTTTGCCGCCCTATATCCCCCGGGAAACGGGCCCTACCGCGGCCGACATGACGGATTACCAGACCGTCTTCGCCCGCCACGAAGGCGCGGTCGCCGCCCCCACCGCCGGGCTGCATTTCACGCCGGAATTGCTCGGCGCGTTGGAAGCAAAGGGCATCGGCCGCACCACCATCACGCTGCATGTCGGCGCCGGCACCTTCCTGCCGCTGCGCCATGAGGACGTGCACCAGCACCGCATCCACGCCGAGCGCGGCGAGATATCTGTCGAGGCCGCCGAACGCATCAACGCCACCCGCGCCGCTGGCGGCCGGCTGGTCGCGGTGGGCACCACAACGCTGCGCCTGCTCGAATCTGCCGCAAACACGGATGGCACGATCCGCCCCTTCACCGGTGAGACGGCACTGTTCATCCTGCCCGGCCACATCTTCCACAGTGCCGACCTGCTGCTGACCAATTTCCATCTGCCGCGCTCGACGCTGTTCATGCTGACCTGCGCCTTCGCCGGGCACGATCGCATGCGCGCCGCCTACGCCCATGCGATCGCCGGCGGCTACCGGTTCTACTCCTACGGCGATGCGAGCCTGCTCGAACGATGCTGACCTGGACCCGACACACCTCTGACGGCGCCGCCCGCCTCGGCACGCTTCACACCGCCCATGGCGATGTGGCGACTCCTGTGTTCATGCCGGTCGGCACCGCCGGCACGGTGAAGGGGATGACGGCGGATGCGGTGCGCTCCACCGGCGCCAAGCTGATCCTCGGCAACACCTACCACCTCATGCTCCGCCCCGGCGCCGAGCGGGTGGCCCGCCTTGGCGGGCTGCACAAGATGGCGGACTGGCCCGGCCCGATCCTCACCGAGTCCGGCGGCTTCCAGGTGATGTCGCTCTCCAAGCTGCGCAAGCTCGACCAGGACGGGGTGACCTTCCGCTCCCATATCGACGGGTCAGCCCATCGCCTCACGCCCGAGCGTTCCGTCGAAATCCAGCATCTGCTGGACGCCACCATCACCATGGCGTTTGACGAGTGCACGCCCTTCCCGGCCACGCCCGACGAAGCCAAGGCGAGCATGGAGCTCTCCATGCGCTGGGCCGCAAGCTGCCGCGCCGCCTTCGTGCCGCGCGAAGGCTACGGGCTGTTCGGCATCGTGCAGGGGAGCGTCTACCCCGATCTGCGGCAGCGCTCCTGCGAGGCGCTGACGGGCATCGGCTTCGAGGGCTACGCGGTCGGCGGGCTCGCGGTCGGCGAGGGCCAGGCGATGATGTTCGACACGCTCGACGTCACCGTGCCGCATCTGCCCGAGACCCATCCGCGCTACCTCATGGGCGTCGGCACCCCCGATGACATCCTGGGCGCCGTGGCGCGCGGCATCGACATGTTCGACTGCGTGATCCCCACCCGCGCCGGACGCACCGCGCGGGCTTACACAAGGGCCGGCGTGTTCAACATGAAGAACGCCCGCTTCGCCGATGACGGAAGGCCGCTCGACCCGGGCTGCGCCTGCCCGCTCTGCACCCGCCACAGCCGCGCCTATCTCAACCATCTCTTCAAATGCGGCGAGATGCTCGGCCCGATCCTGCTCACCTGGCACAACATCCAGTACTACCAGGACTTGATGGCGGGCATCCGCGGGGCAATCTCTACCGGCACTTTGGCGCAGTTCGCGGCCGATACCCGCGCGCGCTGGCAACAAGGCGACCCTCCGCAATGACCTCTCCTTACGAGAACCTCACCCTCCTCGGCAGCCATGTGCCGCTCCCCGCCTCGCCCGAGGCGGCGGTGCTGGAGCGCGTGGCCAATCCACACCCGGATACCCAGTATCTCGTGCGCTTCACTGCCCCCGAGTTCACCTCGCTCTGCCCGCTGACCGGGCAGCCCGACTTTGCCCATATCGTGATCGACTATATCCCCGGCGCCTGGCTGGTGGAGAGCAAGTCGCTGAAGCTCTACCTCGCTGCCTTCCGCAACCACGGCGCCTTTCACGAGGCCTGCACGGTGGATATCGCCAAGCGGCTGGTGGTGCTGCTGGAGCCGGGTTGGCTGCGCATCGGCGCCTATTGGTATCCGCGCGGCGGCATCCCGATCGACGTATTCTGGCAGACCGGGGCGCCGCCATCGGGCGTGTGGATCCCCGACCAGGGAGTGCCCTCATACCGTGGACGCGGCTGAGGCCATCCGCGCCAAGGCGCTGTCCCTCGGCTTCCACGCCGTTGGCTTCGCGCCGGCCACACTCGGCCCTGAGGCACACGACCGCCTCGCCGATTTCCTTGCCGCCGGCCATCATGGCGACATGGGCTGGATGGCGGAACGCACCGAGCAGCGCAGCCACCCGCAAGCGCTTTGGCCTGAGGCACGCAGCATCATCGCCCTCGGCCTCGCCTACGCGCCGGAGGGCGATCCGCTGGCAACCCTCGCGCATTCCGAAGCCGGCAATATCTCGGTCTACGCCCGCAACCGCGACTATCACGACGTCGCCAAGGGCATGCTCAAGCATCTCGGGCAATTCATCGTCTCGCGCTTTGGCGCCGCGGTGAAAGTGTTCGTCGATACCGCGCCGGTGCTGGAGAAGCCGCTGGCCCAGCAGGCCGGGCTGGGCTGGCAGGGCAAGCACACCAACCTGGTCTCGCGCGCCCACGGCTCCTGGCTGTTCCTCGGCGAGATCTACACCACGCTCTCAATCCCGCCCGACGCCCCGCACGCCGATCGCTGCGGCACCTGCACCGCTTGCCTGGCGGCCTGCCCGACCCAGGCCTTCCCCGCGCCCTATCGGCTCGATGCCACGCGCTGCATTTCCTACCTCACCATCGAGCACAAGGGCTCCATCCCCCGGGAATTCCGCGCGGCGATGGGCAATCGCATCTATGGCTGTGACGACTGTCTGGCCGCCTGCCCGTGGAACCGCTTCGCCCATGCGGCGCATGAGAAGCTCGCCGGCCTGCCGCAGAACGTCGCCCCGCCGCTGGCCGAGCTGGCCATGCTGGATGATGCGGGTTTTCGCGCCCGTTTCGCCGGCTCGCCTGTCAAGCGGATCGGCCGCGATCGCTTCATCCGTAACGTGCTGATTGCCATGGGTAATTCCGCGGACCTTTCCCTCGCGCCCGCCGCGCGGCATCTTGCCGATGACCCCGACCCCGTGATCGCCGAGGCCGCACGATGGGCGCTTGGCCGACTGGAGCAGAGAGAGACCGCATGAAGCGCACCGAAACCGACAGCCTCGGCAGCGTCGAGATCGACGCCCCGCGCTACTGGGGGCCGCAGACCGAACGCGCCCGGGCCCTGTTCAGGATCGGCACTGAGCGGTTTCCCACCGGCCTGATCCGTGCCATCGGCCTGCAGAAGCAGGCGGCCGCCGAGGCCAATCTCGCGCTGGGTGAACTGCCGCATGCCATCGCCGCCCCCATCGTCACCGCGGCGCGGGAGGTGGCGGAGGGCAAGCTCGACAATGAATTCCCGTTGCCGGTGTGGCAGACCGGCTCGGGCACCCAGACCAACATGAACGCCAACGAGGTGATCGCCAATCGCGCCAACGAGATGCTGGGTCAGCCGCTCGGCAGCCGCTCGCCGATCCATCCCAATGATCACGTCAACCGCGGCCAGTCCTCCAACGACAGCTTCCCGACGGTGATGCATATCGCCGCCGCCGAGGCGATCCAGTTCCTCACCATCCCCTGCCTGCGCATCCTCGCCGAGGCGCTGAAGCGCCGGGCGGCGGATTGGGACGGCATCATCAAAATCGGCCGCACCCATATGATGGACGCGGTGCCGACCACGCTCGGGCAGGAATTCGCCACCTGGGCCTACCAGGTGGACAACGGCATCGCCCGCCTCGAAGCCGTGATGCCGCGCCTGCTGCTGTTGCCCCAGGGTGGCACCGCGGTCGGCACCGGGCTCAACCGGCACCCGGATTTCGACACCGCGTTCTGCGAGCGCCTGACCGCTTTGTGCGGGATCGAGTTCACGCCGCATCCGCGCAAGGCCGAGGGGATCGGCGCGCATGACGTATTCGTCGAGCTGTCGGGCGCGATGAACACGGTGGCGGTGTCACTCACCAAAATCGCCAATGATATCAGGTTGCTGTGTTCGGGCCCGCGCTCGGGCCTCGGCGAGCTGATCGTGCCGGAGGACGGGCTGTCCTCCTCGATCATGCCCGGCAAGTCCAACCCCACCCAGTGCGAGGCGCTGACCATGGTGTGCGCCCAGGTGATGGGCAACAACGTCGCCATCACCTTCGGCGGCGCCTCGGGGCATCTCGAACTCAACACCTTCAAGCCGCTGATCATCCACAACATCCTGCAGGGCACCCGGCTGCTCGCCGATGCCGCCGAGAGTTTCGCGATCTACATGGTCGACCGGCTGGAGCCGAACCGCGCCCAGATCGCCGAGCATCTCGCCCGCTCGCCGATGCTGGTGACGGCGCTGGCGCCCCATATCGGCTACGATAACGCAGTGCGGATCGCCAAGGCGGCGATGGCGGACAACATCACCCTCCGGGCGGCGGCCGACAAGCTCGCCTTGGTCACCCCCGAGGATTTCGATCGCTGGGTGCGCCCGGAGCACATGATCGGGCCGGAAATCAGCGGCGCCTGAGCCGATGGCCGGGTTGATCAAGCGCAGTTTCGCGCTGAGCGGCCATCGCACCTCGGTGGCGCTGGAGGAGGAGTTCTGGGCCGCGCTCGCCGGCGAGGCCGCGGCTGCCGGGCTTTCGCTTGCCCACCTGGTCGGGGATATCGACGCCGCCCGCGACCCTGTCCGGCCGCTGGCCTCCGCGCTACGGGTCCACGCGTTGCGCGTGGCGCTTACTCCGCCAGTTCCGCCCGCCAGCGGATAAGGTCGGAGAGCTCCGGCGTCCGGCTCGGGGCGGGAAGGGGGCCGCCGAGGCGCAGCGTGACGCGCGGCTTGCCGGCGAGCTGTGGCAGCAGGGTGAGGCGCAGATCCTCGGTGTTGCCGGCGATATCGATGCTGCCCGCTGCCTCGATCGCACCCGCCGCGGCGTCAAGCCGGGCGCCGCGCAGGGTGGCGGTGCCACGGGCGAGGGTGGCATCGAGGGTGAAGGTGCCAAAGGCGGTGGTGCCGCCGGCCAGCGCGGCGCGGACATCGGTATCAGTGAGCGGCGGCACCAGGCGGTCGAGCGCGACGCCGGCGAGTTCGCCCTCGTGCAGCTCGACTGCGACGCCGCCGCCGAGGGTGGCCAGGAGGGCGCCAGGCGAGTGGCCGGTGGCGCTGAGCGCCACCATCACCTCGGCGCGGCTGGCCGCGATATCGATCGGCAGATCGAAAATCATGCCGCCGGTCTGCGCGCCCACCAGCTTCAGTGCGGCGGAGGCGGCGGGAGGGTTGGCGGCGCCGTCGATGGCGACGGTGCCGGAGAGGTCGCCGCCGGCCAGTTTCGCGGTGATCCCCTCGAGCGCGAGGCGCTGCTTGTCGAGCGTCAATTGGCCGCGCAACTCGGCGAGGGCGGGTGTGAGGCCCAGCAGCAGCCGATCGGCGCTGACCTGCACCGCGGCCTGCCACCCCGCCGGCCAAAGCTCCGGCAGCGGTTCGATGGAGCGCTTGTAGGGCAGCGGCAATGGCAGGGTTTCGAAGGCGAGCCTGCCCGCCAGAGTGCCGCCACCCTTGGCCAGCGTCAGCGCGAGGCCGCCGGTGGTGTGCAGCGCGCCGGCGGCGAGATCGAGCGTTTCGGCGCTGATGCGATCGCCGGCGCCCTGGGCCTGGGCGATCAGCGCGAAGGAGCCGTCGCCGAGCCATGGGAGGGTGCCGGTGATGCCGAGCGATTCCAGCAGCCGCGGCGCGCCGGGGTGGCGGGCGGCGATGCCGAGCGCCCATTTGCCGGTGGTCGCGTCGAAGGAGGGGGTTGCCTCGGCGTTGAGATCGCCGAAGCGCAACGCGGCCTTGCCGGCCATGCCCGCCAGGGTGCCGCTGCCCTGGGCCTCCAGCGTCACCGGCGCCCGCCATGCCGGTGCGGTTTGCGGCACCGCGCGCAGCAGCCACTCCGGCCAGGTGACCGGCAGGGCGCGCAGCCCTTCCGCCGGCACGCTAAGCGCAACCCGGGCATCGGCGAGCCGCGAGAGCGCGAGCAGCGCGCCGGAAGCCGTCAGTTTCGCGCCGGCGATGCCGGCCTCGAGGCGCTTCAGCGTCAGCTT
>CAIYPH010000061.1 GCA_903928045.1 uncultured Rhodospirillales bacterium | reverse complement strand
TCAAAAAAGAAGCGCTTCCTCACCGCACGACGGTCAAATGCTCCGCCCGCAGCTGCGCCGTCAGTTCGGCCAGCGACGTCTCGATAATATCCAGCATTTCGCGGATTTCTGCCTCGCTGATGATCAGCGGCGGCGAGAAGGCCAGGGCGTCGCCGGGCAGGCCGCGGGAGATCACGCCATTGCCCTCGCAGATTTTGGCCAGGCGCGCGCCGATTTTGAGTTTGGGGTCAAAATTGGCGTGGGTCGCCTTGTTTTCAACGAGTTCCATCGCGGCGATGAGGCCGACGCCGCGGACTTCGCCGACCAGGGGGTGTTCGGAGAAGCGGCGGCGCAGTTCGGACTGCATGATGGCCCCGACATGGCGCACGTTGTCGCCGATTTTCATCTCGTCGTAGATTTTGAGGGTTTCAACGGCGACGGCGGCCGGCACGGGGTGGCCGGAATAGGTGTAGCCGTGGCCGAAGGTGCCGATGGCGTTGCTCTCATCGGCCAGCGCCTGGAAGATGCGCTCGCTCACCATCACGGCCGAGACCGGCAGGTAGGAGGACGAGATCGCCTTGGCGCAGGTGAGGATATCCGGCTTCACGTTGAGCGTGCCGCAGCCCCAGTAGTTGCCGGTGCGCCAGAAGCCGGTGATCACTTCGTCGGCGACCAGGAAGATGTCGTATTTCTTGAGAACGGCCTGGATTTTCTCGAAATAGCCGACGGGCGGGAGGATGACGCCGCCGGCGCCCATGATGGGCTCGGCCCACATGGCGGCGATGGTATCGGGGTCTTCGGCGAGGATGAGCTTCTCCAGCTCATCGGCGCAGCGGGTGGCGAACTGCTCCTCGGTCTCGCCGGGCAGGCCGCCATGGTAGAAATGCGGCGTCATCGTGTGGAGGAAGCCGGGCAGCGGCACATCGAAGCTGCGGTGGTTGGTGGCCAGCCCCGTCAGCGAGGCCGAGCCGATGGTGATGCCGTGATAGCCCTTGATGCGGCCGATGATCTTCTTCTTCTGCGGCCGGCCGACGGCGTTGTTGAAATACCACACCATCTTGATGGCGGTGTCGTTGGCCTCGGAGCCGGAATTGGCGAAGAACACCTTGCTCATCGGCACCGGGGCGCGGGCGAGCAGCATCTCGGCGAGATCGATCATCGGGCCGTGCGACTTCGAGGTGAAGCCGTGATAGTACGGCAGCTGGCGCATCTGGTTGGCCGCGGCCTGCACCAGGCGCTCATTGGAGAAGCCGAGCGAGGCGCACCACAGGCCGGCGACGGCCTCGAAATAGGGCTTGCCGGCGTCATCCCACACGCGCACGCCTTCGCCGCGGACGATGACGACGGGGCCGGTTTCCTGGTGGGTTTTGAGGTCGGTATTGGGATGCAGGACGGAGGCGACGTCACGGGCGGCGAGCGAATTGGCGAGCGGCGGGGGGGTCATGCGTGTCACTCCAGTGTCATAGGGGGGCGAGCCTAGCGCCCACGGGCATGCGGGGGAAGCGATTGTAAAAAATCCGCGCGTCTTCACTTTTTTTCCTTGACAGAGACCGGGCGGGGTGGCACATTGGCAGTGTCGAGGGGCGAACTGCGCCCTTCGTCTTCCCGCTCCCGCCGCGCCTGCCCCACCCGCGTTTCCCGCGGGCGAAGGCATGTGTCCAGGGGGCATCACCCGTTGCTCCAAGGAGACCCCGCCATGAAGACCATCAAGAAGACCGCCGCCCTGCCCGCCAACCTCGCCGATGCCGGCCGCGTCCATTTCGGCGCGGGCGTTGGGATCATGCCGCGCCGCGGCTGATTTCAGCCGGATTCCCTGCGCCGGGCCGCCTCCTCCTCGGCCCGGCGCAGCCTTCCCTTCCAGCCCCGGAGCGCCGCGCGTGAGCCACCCCATCCTCGCATTCCATCGCCTCTACCCCCAGGCCCGCCCCCCCGAGCGCGCCGACCGCGCCGCCGGCGGCACCATGCCGACGCGCGCCTTCCGCTGGTGCGAGGCGATCACCCAGGCGAGCAGCTTCGGCTGGTATGTTTTCGCGCCGATGGATTTCAGTCTGATGTGGGACGGCGCCGACGTGTTCTGGACCTGCGACCTGCTGGACGACTGGGTGCGCCTGGAAGCCGCGCAACTGCCGGACATGGCCGCCACCTTCGACGCCGCCGCCCCCGAAACCGCCCGCGGCTTCTCGCCCCCCTTCCTCACCGCGCTGCCCGAGCCCGGCCACGTCCAGGTCTGGACCGGCCTGATCGCCCGCACCGCCGAGGACTGGAGCCTGCACATCCGCGGCCCCGCCAATGTCGCGCTGCCCGGCGGCTACAGCCTCTTCGAAGGCATCGTCGAGACCGACCGCTGGTGCGGCCCGCTGTTCGCCAATCTCCGCCTGACCCGCACCGGCGTGCCCGTACACTTCACGCCCGACACGCCCCTGCTCCAGGTGCAGCCGCTGCCCCGCTTAGCGCTGGCGGAGGCGACGCAAAGCGCGGTGCGCCTGCACGAGATCGAGACGCTGGACTGGCCGGCCTATCACAGCACCATCGTGGCGCCGGCCCTGCAGGCCGATCGGCGGCCCGGGCAGTATGCGGTGGAGGCACGCAAGCGGGCGCGGTGCCCGGTGCACCAGCGTGCGGAAGTTGAATTGGTTTGACGCTGCAGCCAGCCCGGCCCTAAATTGCCGGTGACGGATCGGCATCTTGAGGTGAGAACGGCCTCCTCACACACCGCATCGCGGTAAAGTAGTTGCCGCAAGGCAGCGAAGAGATCCGGGGGTGGGCATCCCGGCAGGTTCGACGATCCGATCACGGGCGGGCTCCACCTCGGTGGGGCTCGTTCGTGTTCAGAAGACCACCCGGCGCAGGAAGCCCCGCGCCAGCCGATCCTCGATCTTGCGGTCGGACACCGGATACATCGAGCAGACGTGGTAGACCCCGCTGCCGCGCTCATCGAGGGTGACCGCCACGAGCAGTCCGCGCCCCAGCGCGGGAATGCGGCTGATCAGCTCGATCTTGCCGGCGTTCCTGAAATCATCTCCGGCGAAAAGCGGCCGCGCGATGACGCCGCCGGAATGCGGCAGGCAGGCCGGGAAATCCTCGGGATGCCGCTGTAAAGCGTGCCGCTGGGCGGGAACGGTGAATACCACCCGCCCCGCCAGCAGCGGAAGCTCCCAGCGCTGCGGCGGGCGCCCCCTACCGCTTCACATTATCCCCAAACGCGGGAATCCCGGTCTGCTCGTGGCACACCCGGGCCAGCGTCTTCACCCCCGCGTCGATGGTCGCCTTGTCGGGCATGGCGAAGCACAGGCGCAGATAGGGCTTGGCCTCGCCGCCGTTGCAGGCCCAGTCCGGCCCCGCGTTGAACACCACGCCGGCGTCGGCGGCGGGTTTGATGAGGGTGGTGACGTCCACCGCGTCGGGCAGTTTCAGCCACAGGAAGATGCCCCCCTGCGGGCGGAAGATCTGCGCTGATGTGCCGAACTCGCGCTCCACCGCCTCCACCATATGGTCGAGCTTGTCTTCCAACACCTTGGAAAGGCTCGCGATATGGTCGTCGAAATGCTTCGAGAAGTATTCGGCGATCACCATCTGGTCGAGCGCGCCGGTGCCGCCGTCGGACTTGCCGGCGATCATGCGGGACAGCACGGACCAGTCGGCCACCGCGTAGCCCACGCGCAGCGCGGGCGCGAGGGACTTGGAGAAGGAGCCGATATGGATCACCTGCTCCGGCGCGATCCCGTAGAACGCCGCCGGGGCGCCGCCGGCCCAGAGCAGGTCGGCGTAGCATTCATCCTCGAAGATCGGCATCCCGTAATCCTTCGCCAGCGCGAGGATGGCGATGCGGCGCTCGAGCGGCAGGATGGAGCCGGTGGGGTTCTGGATGGTCGGGATGGTGTAGAGGAACTTCGGCCCCACCCCCTGCGCCTTGAGGTTTGCCTGCGTCTCCGCCAGCGACTCGACGATGATCCCGTCATCGTCGAGCCGCACCGGCAGCACTTTCGCGCCG
>CAIYPH010000060.1 GCA_903928045.1 uncultured Rhodospirillales bacterium | reverse complement strand
GGTAGGGGCGCCCGCGGTATTCCTCGCCGCGTTGCCGCCCGAGGGTGACGCGCCGGCCAGTGGGCATTTCAATGGCAAGATCGAGCGCCCCAGTGTGGTTGCGCTCTCCGGCGCGGTTCACGCCGAATGGGATTTCTCCCTCGGCATGGGGAGCCAGACCGCCACCGACATCGGGCCGCATGCGGCGCATGCGCGTCTCGTGAACCTGCCGACCCGGGCGATGACCGGCTCCAACTGGACCGGGGCGGTGCATGACTGGAAATCCGATCCGGCGCACTACGGCGCGATCCATTTCCATGACGACGACCAGGGCCCGCTGGGGTGGCGGGAGGCTTTTGCGCTCACGGTTCCCGCGGATTGGCCGAGCGGGCTTTATGCGGCGCATATCAAGAATGCGGCAGGGGAGGACTACATCCCCTTCGTGGTTCGTCCCGCGCAACCGCGCAGCGACGTGGTGCTGTTGATCCCGACCTTCTCCTACCAGGTCTATGGCTGTTACGTGCGGCCCGGCCGAGGGGCCGAGATCGCCGCCCGGGCGGCGGCCTGGGGGGCGTTGGCGGAGACGCCGGATATGAACCCGCAATTCGGCCTCTCCTGCTACAACCACCACGCTGACGGCTCGGGCGTGGCGTTGATGACGCAGGCGCGGCCGATGCTGGACACCAGGCCGCGGCAGTTCGCGTTGATGGACCCCGTCGAGGGTGGCTCGGGCACGGCGCGCTGGGTCTCCGAGAGCTATATCGACCAATGGCTGCACACGATCGGCATGGACCATGACGTGATCACCGATCATGACCTGCACGATGAGGGCGTGGCGGCGCTGGCGCCCTATCGCGTGGTGATCGCCGGGCAGCACCCGGAATATCATTCCGAGCGGATGATGCAGGCGTTCGAGGACCATCTGGGGATGGGTGGGCGGCTGATGTATCTTGGCGGCAACGGGTTCTACTGGCGGGCGGAACCCTCGGCCGAGCAGCCGGAGACGCTGGAGGTTCGGCGGGCGGAGGGTGGTATCCGTGTCTGGGAGAGTATGCCAGGCGAGAGCTACCACCAGTTCGGCGGTGGGTATGGCGGGTTGTGGCGGCGGATCGGGCGGTCCAGCCATAAATTGGTCGGTATCAGCTTCTCCACCCAGGGGCGGCATCTTGGGTTCCCCTATCATTTCATCGAGGGCATGCAGGACCCTCGCGTGGCATTCATGCGCGTCGGGCTCGATGTCACCCCCGGGGTGACGTTCGGTACCGCCGGTTACATGGGCGGCGGGGCGGCGGGGTTCGAGCTTGACAGCGTGAACCCGAAATACGGCACCCCACCCCATGCGCTGGTGGTGGCCAAAGGCATTGTCATCCATCCCGATTACGCCTGGGTGAACGAAGACATGCTGGTGCATCGGCATCCCCTGCCGCAGGAAAACTGGTCCTGCGCGGATATGACGTTCTTCGAAACCCATGCGGGGGGCGCGGTGTTCTCGGTCGGGTCGATGACCTATGCGGGGAGCCTGATGGTCAATGGCGGGGATACCCCGTTGAGCCGGCTGACGGCGAATGTGGTGCGGCGGTTTGCGGATCCGGCGAAGTTTGCCGTGCCGGAGTAAGGAAGGGGTTCTTTTTTGAAAAAAAGAACCAAAAAACTTTTATCCGTTTGCTTCGGGGTCTCCCCGGGAAACTCCGAAGCAAACGGATAGAAAGTTTTTGCTTCTTTTTTCAAAAAGAAGCGCTTGCTTCCTACGCCGGCGCGAGGTCCCGCAGCACCGGCAGCAGATATTCGGCAAACAGCGCCGGGTTCTCGGCGAAGGGGAAATGCCCGATGCCGTTCATGCGCTGGAAGCGCACGCCGGGGATTTTGGCGGCGGTGGCTTCGGAGAGTTCGACGGTGCAGGAGTAGTCGTATTCGCCGGTCATCATGACCAGTGGGCAGCGGTTGGTGTCGATGCGGTGGACGCGGTCGGTGGCGTTCCATTCGCCGGAGTAGAAGTGGATGTCGCCCCAGAAGACGCCGGGGCCGCCCTGGGAATAGTGCCAGAGCACTTCGGCGGCGCATTCGGCCGGGCTTTGCGGGGCCATGAGGCCGTGGATCCATTCGGGGACGAAGAGGGACTGGTTGATTTCGGGGTGCCAGGCCCATGGCGTCTGGCGGCCGGCGATGCGTTCGGTGGCTTCGCAGGCGATGATGCCGCGGAAGGCTTCGGGGTGGCGGAGCGCGAGTTCGAGGCAGATTTCGCCGGACATCGAGGCGCCGAGGACGATGGGGTTGGTGAGACCGGCGGCTTTGATGAACTGCATGATGATCTCGACGTAGAGATCGGTGGTGAGCCGCCAGGTGCCGGGCAGGGCGGCGGGGGTGGGGGCGCTGGCGCCGTGCCAGGGGAGGTCGAAGGCGACCAGGCGGTGGGCGGCGGTGATGCGCTGGTCGGCCATGAGGCGATGGAACTGGCGGCGATCGGCGCCGGCGGTGTGGAGGCACAGCACGTCCTGTCCCTGGCCGGCTTCCTCCATGAAGATGGTGTGGGGGACGCCGTGGACGGGGACGGTCAAACTGCGGGCCGTGCGGCCCTCGGGGGCGATGGGGGCGATGGCGGGGCGGAGCGCGTTGGGGACCGGGAGCGGCCCGCCGAGGGCGAGGTGCTTGCCGATCTCCAGCACCCGGCGGAGGACGTGGCAGGTCTGGGCGAAGCGCTTGGTGTCGCCCTCCAGCTTTACCTCGGGCACGCGGGCGAGCATGGCGAGTACGACGTGGTGGTGGCGGGGCGGGATGGGTTGGAGGAATTTCGCCCAGATTTCGGCCGGGGCGGTGAAGCGGTAGTCCGGCGCGGCGGCCGGGGTGGCGATGCGGCCGTCGCGGAAGGCGAAGGGGAAATTGGCGCGGTCCTGGGCGATGGCGAAGTCGACCGACCAGGGGCCGGCATAGGCCGCCAGCACGGCGTCCTCGCCGCAGGCGGCGTGCCAGGCGGCGCGGAAGTCGTCGGTATCGGGCCAGGTGGTCATGGAGGTGCCTCGCTGCTGTGCCGGCGATGCTTGGCCCGAGCGGGCGGGGAAATGCAAGCGGGGTGGCTATTTGTTTCTATATCGTAACTAATAAGGCGTGCGAATGCGCCCGCCTGAGCGGGGTGCCAACATCGCGGCGGGGGCGCGGGTGGGGCGCGCGCGACGGCGGAGTGGCGCGGGGCGAGGCGGGGGCGGGGCGTTGCGATGGGCGGAGTACAGGCCCAAGACGGGGTGATGGCGCGGGCGCGCCGATGCTGGGGCGCCGCGCGGCGGCTGGCGGCGAGATCGGCGAGAATCCGGGCTTCGGCGCGGGCCAGCTCGGCCATCACGCGGGCGAGGAGGCGGCGATCCGGGTGGTTTTCCGGCAGGTCCGCGCTGTCCGCGAACAGGTGCGCCAGCAGGGCCATCAGCAGGCGCACGACCGCCAGCGCGGCCGTGAGGCCGGTGGGGCGGGGGGATGTGCGGGCGGATGACACGGGCTTGCTGGCTCCTGTTGGGGGGGAGCGCACTATCGTCGATGTCACCATGATTGTCAATTACATTTTTCCCTTTTGGGAAACTTTTTTTCTCAAGGAAGCAAGTGCTCCTTTTTTGAAAAAAAGGAGCAAAAAACTTTTTCCCGCATGACGCGCACCGCTTCCAACCATCCCCCCTCCGTACCCCAACGGCATGGATGGATCAG
>CAIYPH010000059.1 GCA_903928045.1 uncultured Rhodospirillales bacterium | reverse complement strand
TATAAGGGCGAGAAGGTGGTGTTCATGGAACTGCCCTCCTCGCCCACCTCGATGAACCCGGCGCTGGTGCTGGTGGATGCCATGCGCAAGGCGGGTTTCACCGTGGATGAGCAGGGGATGGATTGGGGCACGCTGCTGCAGCGCCGGGTGAAGAAGGACACCTGGAGCATGTTCGCCGTGTATTCAAACGGCGTCGACATGTCGAACCCGCTCACCCATTTCTATATCGCGGCGAATTGCGCGGAGTTCGCGGGATGGAGCTGCGAGCCGGCGATGAAGCCGTTGATGGCGGATTTCGTGAAGGCGCCGGATGACGCGGCGCGCAAGGCGGTGGCCGATCGGATCCAGGCGCTGGCCTACGCCAATGCGCCGAGCGTGATGTGGGGCCAGTTCACCGTGCCGACGGGGTATCGCACCACGCTGTCGGGGCTAGTGGAATCGAGCTTTCCGATGTTCTGGGAGGTGGAGAAGAAGTAGCGCGCAACGCTGATCATTGAGTAGCGCGCTACCATGGACTAAGCTGCGGTGATCGATATGGAGAGAGCCATGCCGACACCGCGACGGGCCGATGACGGGCTGACCAAGTTCCAGCGCTACCGGCAGAACAAGCAGCACAAGGGCATGAAGCTGCTGCGGGTCTGGGTGCCCGATCCGAACCACCCCGACTTCGCCGCCGAGGCGCAGCGGCAGGGCCGGCTGCTGCGCGGTGCGCCCGAGGAGGCCGAGACGCTGGAGTTCCTCGGCCAACTCGTGGACTGGCCGGAGGCGTGAAACGCGGCGACATCATCACGGTCGCCATTTCCGGCGATTACGGCAAGCCTCGCCCGGCCGTCGTCATTCAGTCCGACGCGCTCGGTGAGTCCGAGAGCGTGCTGATCGTCCCCTTCACCACCACGCTGCGCGACGCGCCGTTCTACCGCCTGACGGTAGAACCCTCGGACGCCACCGGCCTGAAAGCGGTGTCGCAAATCATGGTCGACAAAGTCGCGCCATGCGCGCGCGCGAAATGCGGTCCGGTGATCGGCCGCCTGTCGCCGCTGCAGGTGCTGGCCTTGGGCAACCTTCTCTCGGTCATGATCGGCCTGGCGGACTGAGGACTTACCGCAGCGCAAACCCCAGATTGGCCAGCGCCGCCCGCAACCGATCCCGCCCGGTGAGCGATTTCGGCGTGCGCACGCGGTTGATGGTGCGGCTGGTCCACACCTCCGGCGTCATCGCCTGTTCGGCCTGGAATTCGGACATGCGTGCGTCATAGGCGGCGGCGGTGGCGGGGCCTTGGGCGGCGTTGTACTGCTCGAGGTGCAGCACGGCGGCCGGCGGCAGGCGGGGCTTGATGGCCGTCGGGCGCGCCGGATCGGGCGTGCCGACGCAGAGGCCGAAGACCGGGAAGACCTGCGGCGGCAGGCCGAGTTCGGCGGCGATCGCCTCGGGGTGGTTGCGGATGCCGCCGATATAGACGCTGCCGAGGCCGAGGGATTCCAGCGCCACCACCGCATTCTCAGCGGCGAGCGTGGCATCGACGATGCCGATGATCAGCATCTCCAGGAACTGTGTTGCCTCGACATCCTGCCCGCGCTCGGCGGCGATCGCCTCGATGCGGGCGAGATCGGCGAGGAAGACCAGGAAGAGCGGCGCCTCGTCGATATGCGCCTGGTTGGCGCAGAACGGGCGAAGGCGCGATTTGCGGGCGGGGTCCCGCACCGCGACGACGCTCCAGGTCTGGATGTTGGACGAGGTGGCGGCCGAGGAGGCGGCGGCGATGATGGTGGCGAGGCGTTCGTCGCTGACGGGCTCGGGCAGGAAGGCGCGGGTGGAGCGGTGGGAGAGCAGGGTCTCCAGCACTGGGTTCCAGTCCGTGGGGGCGGGGAGGCTCGGGTCGCGATAGCGCTGGTAGAGCAGGTCGGCCGCGTCGTTGCGGCCGTGGGCGTCGTTCATGCGAGGGCTCCGTCAAGGGCGGCATTGGCTTCACGTAGGGCGAAGGCCACGCGGTTGCGCGCGCGGGTGGCGGCGACGCGCTGGAAATGGGCCTCATCCGAACCAGGCGCGAGCTTCGCCAGCGCGCGGATTGGGTCGAGCGTCTGCCTGGGCGCGGCGGGTAGCGCCGGGTCATGATCGAAGCGGTTGCCGCTGGAATAGTCGACCGGGACGAGGGCGCGGGAGACCTTCAGGAGGGCGGTGTTGATGCGCGCGGTGGCGTCCGGCCCGGCGGTCTCGGCTAGCGCGGCCACCGCCTCGGCGCGGTCGCGCAGGGCGAGCGCGCCGGCGAACAGCGGGTCGAGCGAGAAGCTGGCCTTGAGCGGCGCGGCGATGCGTTCGAGCTCGGTGATCAGGGCGCGGGCGTGGGCGACATAATCGAGCGGCACCACCGCATCGGCCAGCAGGCGCCACAGCACGTGGACGAATACCTGGGTGTCGCGCACCAGATTGGCCTCGTCGAGCTTGTCGATGGTGTCGTGCGGGGTGTGCCACCACCAGCCCAGGCTGTTACGCATCTTGACCGGGCCGGGCGGCTGTTCGGATAGGGCGCCGAACATCGAGGGCACGCCGATGCCGGGCAGCGAATCGTCGGAGGAGCGGGATTTGCGCTTGCCGAGATACTGGTGCCCGGTGCGCTCGCGGATTGCCTCGCCGGCCAGCGTGGTCAGCTCCGAGACGGCGGCCGCGTTCTCCAGCACGGAGGCGCCTATGCCGCCGGTGGAATCCACGTTCACATGGGCGACGCAGCGGCGGTCCAGCTCGTCCCAATGCTCGTCGACATACCAGGCGGAGCCGGAATAGCGGCCGTGCGAATGGCCGGACCAGAAGCACAGCCGCAGCCCGCGCACCCATTCATGCCGGCGCCCCGCCAGCAGGCGGGCGGATTCCAGCATCGTCGCGTTGGCCGAACCGTTATCCATCACCCCGTAGTACCAGGTGTCGTGATGGCCGGAGAACAGCACGAAGGGATCGTCGATCCCCGCCCCCGGCGCATCCAACTCGGCGACCAGGATCGGCGTCTTGCGCCAGGAGGTGTCGACCTCGGCATGCAGCACCACCTCCGGCGCCTCGCCGCCGGCGAGCCGTGCGCGGAGCGCCATACCGTCGTCGTAGTCCACGGAGCAGGCCACCGTGCTCGGCATGTCCGCCAGCGTCGCGGTGGTCGGGCTGCCCCAGACCGGGGAGATGCACATCTCGTGGATGTATTTATGCGGTGAAATATGCAGCTGCCCCGCGGCCCCGGCCAG
Source organism: uncultured Rhodospirillales bacterium (assembly GCA_903928045.1). The sequence continues at coordinate 5,420 of CAIYPH010000059.1, read as the reverse complement.
CGAGGCGAGGCGGGCGGTGGCGGGGTTGGCGATGCCGAAGGCGAGCACGATGGCGCCCTTCACATCCTTGCCCGCGAAATCGGCCGCCGTGCCGTCACCCACATCCACCAGCCGGCCGCGCAGCCCGCCGGCGGGGGAGGCCTGGCTGTGCGAATGGGTGATGGCGGAGAGCGCCGTGCCATCGACGGTGACGGATGCCTTCCCGGGCAGGCTGATATAGGCGTCATGCTCGATCAGCCGGGTGCGATATCCGTAGCCATCGAGCGTGGACTGCACGTAGCGCAGGCTCTGCAATTCGTCGGCCGACCCCGAAAGCTTCACCCAGCGGGCGAATTCCTGGAGATGGGCGAACATCGCCGGGCCGCTGACGGCGCCCACGAGTTCGAGCAAGGCGGGATCGGGATGGGTGTCGGCCATGGCGGTTCTCCTGTCCGCCGAAGCCTAGACCCCGGCGGCAGGCGGTGAAAGAGGGTGCGCCGCGCTGTCGGGCACGGTAGACTGCCGCATCAACCATAAGGGGAACCGGCCATGGCCTCCATGCGCTACATCGTGCGGGACGTTGATGCGGCGATCGCCTTCTACACCGGCCATCTCGGCTTCGCGCTGCAGCAGCAGTACGGCCCGGCGATGGCGATCATCACACGGGGCGACCTCACGCTGTGGCTCGCCGGCCCGCCCGCCTCCGCCTCCAAGCCCATGCCGGACGGGCGCAAGCCGGAGCCGGGCGGCTGGAACCGCATCGTGCTGGAGGTCTCCGCACTTGATGGTCTCGTGACAAGCCTGCGCGCGGCCGGCGTGGCCTTCCGCAACGACATCATCGCCGGCCCCGGCGGGCGGCAAATCCTGTGCGACGATCCCTCGGGCAATTGCGTGGAGCTGTTCGAGGCCGGCTGATGCCGCACGTGATGCGGTCGCTTGCCGTCGCGCTCCTGCTGCTGCTCCCCTTCGCCGCCCAGTCGGCCCCCCCGTGCGCCGACTGCACCGCGGCCGGCGGCACCTATCATACCGCCACCCCGCCGGGCTGGGACGGGCACTCCAAGCTGCGCCTTCTGGTGTTCCTGCATGGCTGGATGATGGAGGGCCTCGACATCATCGAGGACCACGGCATTCGCGAGCCGGCGGGGAAGGCGAACTACCTGCTGGTGGCGCCCGACGGGCTGCTGCGCTCCTGGGCCCACACCGGCTCGCCGAGCCAGGCGCGCGATGACGTCGCCTTCCTGCGCGCCGTGGTGAAGGACGTGAAATCCCGCTGGCCGATCGACCCGCGCACCGTGGTCGCCGCCGGGTTCTCCCAGGGCGGCAGCATGGTGTGGGACCTCGCCTGCTACGCCGCCGGCGATTTCACCGCGTTCCTGCCGTTCTCCGGCGGTTTCTGGGAACCGTTGCCCGCCACCTGCACCTCCGGCCCGGTCGATCTGCGCCATGTCCATGGCCGCGAGGACACGACGATGCCGCTCGCCGGGCGGGCGCTGTTCGGGCCCTATCGCCAGGGCGACATCGCCAAGGGGTTCGCGATCTGGGCGGCCACCGACCAGTGCCGCGCCGGGCCGATGACCCTCGCGCAGTCCGACGGGCTGGAATGCCGCACCTGGACCGGCTGCGCCGGCGGCCACCGGCTGCAGTTCTGCCTGCGCAAAGGCGGGCATTCGCTGTTCGCGCCCGACATCGCCTCCGGCCTGCGCTGGGCCGCCGCACGCTGATCCCACCATCGGCTTTGCGCCGGGGCGGCCGGCGTGGCAGGATCGGGGCCACGAAACCAAGCGGGTGAATCTTGCGGCAGTTATTGTTGATGCGGCACGCGAAATCGTCCTGGGACGATCCCAAGCTGTCCGACCATGTCCGCCCGCTCAACCCGCGCGGCCGGGCGGCGGCGGTCTCGATGCGCAAGGTGCTGCGCGATCTCGGGCTCGCCCCCGACGTCATCCTCGTCTCCTCCGCGCGGCGCACGCTGCAAACCCTGGAGGCACTGGAGCCCTGGGACGAGACGCCGCTGATCGAGCCGATGGACGCGCTCTATCTCGCGCCCCCCGAGGCGCTGTTTGCCGCGCTGAACGCGGTCGCCGAGACCGCCCGCAGCGTCATGCTGATCGGCCACAATCCCGGCATGCATGAGCTGGCGCTCGCTTTGGTCGGCACCATCGACCCGGCGAACCCCTCGATGCAGCGCCTCGCCGAGGGCTACCCCACCGGCGCGCTGGCGGAATTCACCGTGCCGGGCCCGTGGAGCGGGCTTGCCGCCGGCGGCGCCCGGCTGGTGCGGTTCGTCGCGCCGCGCGACCTGCCCGACCGCCACTAGCGGGATGACGGGTACGGCGATCACGTTCACGCTGGACGTGCCGCCAGGCAGCCTCGCCGCCCTCAGCAAATCCGCCGGGCTCGCCCGCCCGCGTTCCACCGCCCTCACGCTGATCTGGCGCGACACGGTGGACGGGCTGCTCGCCAGGCGGGGCCGCGCCGCGGTGTCCTGGCGCGCGGGGCGGCGCGGGGGAACGCGCGACCTGCCGGTCCATGGCGAGGACGCCGATCCGGCGCTGCTGGACGATCCGGTGGTGACCGAGGAGCCGGCCGAGTCGGTGGCGGCCTGCAGCTTCACCGGCCGCCGCCATGTCATCGCCGGCGCGGTACAGATCACCGTGCTCGAAGGGCAACTCGCCGCCGGCGCCGCGCGGCAGCCGATCGCGCGCGCAATACTGGCGGGGCCGGAGGACGAGGTGGCCGCCATCGCGCGGGCCTGGCCGGGTGCCCATCCGCCGCGCGCCGGGCTGTGCGCGGAGGCGCTCGCCTTGGCCGGGCTGATCCGCATCGAGCCGCCGGCCGCGCTGCCAACACTTGCCGGGGAGATGACGCTGTCGGCGGCGATCGGCGCGATCTGCCGCCATTTTACTGACTTGCTCCAGAGCCTGGCGCCCGATGCGATGGCCGGAGCGGGCAGCGAGCCGGTGCACCAGATGCGCGTCGCGGTGCGCCGCCTGCGTTCGGCCTTCCGCCTGGTGCGCCGCGCGCTGCCCTGCCCCGAACTGGCCACGCTCGGCGCGGCGGCGCGGGACCTCGGCCATGCGCTCGGCCCGGCGCGCGACTGGGACGTGTTCCTGGCCGGCCTCGGGAACGACGTCGCCACCGCCTTCCCCGAGGAGCGGGCGATGGCGCGCATGGCCGCCGCCGCGCGGCGGCGGCGGGCGGAGGCCTATGCCGATCTGCGCCTCCAGCTCGGCGGCGAGGCGTTCCGCCGGCTGCTGCTCGATCTCACTCTCGCCGCGCGCCGCGCGCCATGGGACGCGGCAGGGGAGGGCGGTCGGCACCTCGGGCATTTCGCGCAAGCCGCGCTAGCCCGCCAATGGCGGCGGCTGCTGGCGCCCGGGCGCAGCCTCGATGGGCTGGCCGAGACCCGGCTGCACGACATCCGCCTCGAGGCCAAGCGGATGCGCTACGCCGCCGAGCTGTTCGCACCGCTGTTCCCCCGCCGCGAAAGCGCGCGGCTGATCGGGCGGCTGAAAACGCTGCAGGACCTGCTCGGCCATCTCAATGACGGCGCCACCGCGCGCGGCCTGATGGCGCGGCTGGGCCCCGCCGGCCAGGGCTTCGCCGGCGGTGCCGTGCATGGCTACGTCGCCGCCGCCGGAGGGGCGCAGCGCGAGGATATCGCGACGGCCTGGCGGCGGCTGCGCAAGGCGCCGATTTTCTGGGACTGAACCGCCCGGCCGCGCGTGATTTTGGGGATGCGGAATGACTCGAATCGGCGGTTGCGTGCGTCACGGGGGCGCGGTAGTCGTGCCTTGAACAGACCAAACCGCAGGAGAGGCAGCTTGGCGCTGCGCCAGCCCCGCCGGATATTCCGAGGCTCATTGGCCGCAGGCGGGCATCACCGCCGCCTGCCGGGTGCCGTCATGGCCGGCCTGTTCATCGGCGCCACTGGGCTGTTCGTGATCCTGCTGGCCGCCCCCGCTGAATTGCTCGGCCGCGTCCCCCCGCTCACCGGCTCGGTCTCGGCCACACCCGCGCGGGTCGCGGTGGTCGATGGCGAGACGCTGATGCTGAACGACACGGTGATCCGGCTCGACGGCGTGTCCGCCCCCCATCGCGGCCAGGCCTGCACGGCGGCCGAGGGCGCGGCGGATTGCGGCGCCCAGTCGGCCGCGGCGCTCGCCGGGCTGCTGCGCGACCGCGAGGTGCTGTGCCGCTTCACCGGGCGGGACCAGGAAGGCTTCCCCCGCGCCATCTGCGAGGCCGGCGGGCGGGAGCTCAACCTGGCGCTGGTGCGCGCGGGCTGGGCACGCGCACGGGCGGATATGCCGGGTCTGGCGACCGAAGAGGCACAGGCGCGTGCCGCCGGCCTCGGTTTGTGGCGCATCGGCGCGTTCTAGCGCGTCACCCATGCATAGTTGCTTAATCTCGCGGCCGTATGCTGCATCCGCGAAGGTTGCAGGTTTCCCGAGGCCGGAATAGGGTCGGGCGGACGATCAGTGGGCGCGGAGACATCGCGCCGGGAAGGAAAGACGCATGAACGCGACGGCAGCATCAGGCAAAACCATCACCGTCTCGGTTGACGGCACCAACAAATCGGCCGCCCTGCCGGTCATCTCCGGCACCATCGGGCCGGATGTCGTTGACATCCGAAAGCTCTATGACCAGCTCGGCGTGTTCACCTACGATCCGGGCTACGGCGCCACTGCCTCCTGCGAGAGCAAGATCACCTATATCGATGGCGATGCCGGCGTGCTGCTGTATCGCGGCTACCCGATCGAGCAGCTGGCGGAGAAGTCGAGCTTCCTCGAAGTCGCGCATCTGCTGCTGTGGGGCGATCTGCCGAACCCGGCCCAGAAAAAGGATTTCGAGAACGGCGTGATGCGGCACACCATGCTGCACGAGCAGATCCGCCGTTTCTTCGACGGTTTCCGCCGCGATGCCCACCCGATGGCCGTCATGTGCGGCGTGGTCGGCGCCCTTTCGGCGTTCTACCATGACAGCCTGAACATCAACGACCCCGAGCAGCGCCGCATCTGCGCCTTCCGCCTGATCGCCAAGCTGCCGACCATCGCCGCCTGGGCCTATAAGTACTCGATCGGCCAGCCCTTCATCTATCCGCGGAACGACCTCGGCTACGTCGACAACTTCCTCTATATGATGAACGCGGTGCCGGCCGAGGACTACAAGGTCAACCCGGTGCTCTCCAAGGCGATGGAGCGCTGGTTCATCCTGCACGCCGACCATGAGCAAAACGCCTCGTCGAGCACCGTGCGCCTCGCCGGCTCCTCGGGCGCCAACCCGTTTGCCTGCATCGCCGCCGGCATCGCCTCGCTGTGGGGCCCCGCGCATGGCGGCGCCAATGAGGCGGCGCTGAAGATGCTGGCCGACATCGGGCACATCGACAACATCCCGCAGTTCATGTCCGACGTGAAGGACAAGAACAACCACACGCGGCT
>CAIYPH010000058.1 GCA_903928045.1 uncultured Rhodospirillales bacterium | reverse complement strand
TTTGGTTCTTTTTTTCAAAAAAGAACCGCTTCCTTCCTTTCCCCCGATCGCGGCAGCCAGCGCCAGGGCGTGCGTCGACGCCCGCGCATCGCCGCCTGGCGGTGCCGGTTATTGAACAGATGAAGGGTGGTGGCGCGCGGGTGGGCCGTGCAGCAGCGCGCCGGGCTGCTTGCGATGGGCGGGTACCGGATTGCGCGGTACGCGGGCGTGCCAGGGGCGGAGCAGGCGGCCGTTGCGCCAGGGGGCGGGTACGGCAATCCACTCCACCTCCGGCTCCATCTCCAATTCCGCCTCCTCCGTGGCACGCAGTATGCGCCCGATCACACCCTGGAGCGCACCCGGGGCGGCGACGCCGCGCGGCGCGGCGCACGCGCCACCGCGGGCCGCGCCGAGCAGGGCGGCCAGCAGCGCGTACAGCATCCCGCCGAGGAAGGCGGCGATGCGGCGCGCGTCGTCCGGGTGATGGGGGGGCGGGCGGCTCATATGGTTTCGGTCACTCCTGATATCGATTTTGTAGTTTTAAACTAACCGTCGATCAGATGCAAGCCCAATTTCTTAGTGCTGACGACAATTTTCTGGTATGCGCGCCCGTCTTAGCGGGTGGACGGCGCGTTAGGGGATTGCATGCCTCACAGCATCACCCCGAGATAAGAACGGTCATCCGCCCAATTGCCGCCCGACGAGCCGCGCGGCGAGAGATAGAGCTCGACCTTCGCCGCATCCTCCGCCTCGGCCGCGTGGAAAGCCGCCTCCCATTCCGCCACGCCGAACCCGTCGCCCGGCTGGAAATACCCGTCAGTGAACAGCTCGATGGTCTGCACCTCGGCGCGCGGCAAGGTGAGATAGCGGATGAACTGGTCGGGTATGGCGAAGCCATCGAGGCAGGAATAGCCGAGCGGCGATTGCGCGTTGTTCTGGTGGCCGCCCTGCCCACCGACGATGCCGCGTGCGACCAGATTGGCAATCGCCGCCGCGGGCAGGAAGGGCAGCGCCGCCTGGCACTCCGCATTGGCCACCGCGGCGATGCCGGCAAGGGCCGCTTCATCGAGCCACGGCGCCACCGCTGCCGCATCCTGCCTCGCGCCATGGAACGCCACCTGCCGCGATACCTTCTCCCACACGGCGGGATCGTCGCTGCGGGATTTCACCGCCCGCCAGGCGGCGCGGCGCAGCAGGGAGGTGATGCGATCGATGTCCTTGTCCTCCCGCACGATCTGCGCGCCGTTGATGCGCACCCCGCTGTCGCCCACCAGCACGATGCGCAGCTCGGCGGAATCGACCATCGCCAGCGCCAGCGTAGAGGCGATTTTGCCGCTCCAATCCGTGCGTACCCGCTCGCGCACGCCGAAGCTGCCATAGGCATCGTCGATGGCGACGGTCAGCTCGTCCACCACCGCGCGCGGCGAGCATGCCTGGCTGCCGCCGAGCATTTCCTCCAGCCGCCGGCGCACCAAAGTGGAGGCGAAGCGGCCGGCCAGCACGCCATCGTAGCGCGTGCCGTCGCGGTCGCTCACCCCGTCGATGGCGGCATAGGCGCGGCCGGGGAGGATGAGCAGCGCGTCCTCGTTGGTCTCAGGGGCAGCCGGGTTCTTGGCCTGCGAGAAGGCCTCGATGCGCATCAGCGGGCGGCCGCCATGTCCTTCCAGCGGGCGATCCACTCGTTGCGCTTCTGGGCGATGGAGCGGATGTCGTAATTCACCAGCTTCACCTCGGCGATCGGCTTGGCGCCGCCGCCGCCTGCGACATCGGTGCGGACGGGCCGGCGACCCATGCGTTGGACGACCAGTTCCTGCGCCGGCTTGGTTTGCAGCCAGTCGATGAATTTCTTACCGTTCTCGGCGTTGGGCGCGCCCTTGCCGAGGGCCATGCCATCGGCGACCGTCGATGTGCCGTCCTCCGGGTAGACCACCGCGACGGGGCCGCCACCCTTCACGTAATCCAGCGCGTCATCCTCCAGCACGATGCCGACCTTGGCCTCGCCGTCATTGACCAGGCGGGAGACCAGGCCCGAGCTTTCGGCCAGTTGCATGTTGGCGAGGATGCGCTTGTAGACGTCCCAACCGCCGCCGGCATCGGGCTTGTCGCCATAGGCGGCGATCACGGTGGCGTATTGCTGGAAGGCGGAGCCGGAGCTGTCGGCGCGGGCGGAGGCGATCTGGCCCTTCCATTTCGCGTCGGTGAGGTCTTTCCAGCTCTTGGGATATTCGGCCGGCTTGAGCGCCTTGGTGTTGACCGCGAAGGCCGCGAGAATGCCGCTGAAGGGGGTCCATTCAGGGCTGATCTTGTAGGCGCCGAGGATCACGTCATTGGCCGCGGGGGTGAAGGGGGTCAGGAGATCCTTGTTGGCCTCCAGCACTTCGCCGCCGATGCTCCAGATGACGTCAACCTTCGGCGATGCCGCCTCGGCGCGCACGCGGCGGATGAGATCCGACGAGCCGCCGGACACCAGCTCGACCTTGATACCGGTCTCCTTGGTGAAAAGCGTCGTCATCTCGTCCACCAGCGATTGCTTTGCGGCGGTGTAGACGACCACCTTCTGCGCCTGGGCGAGGCCCGGCAGCGCCATGGCGGCGGCAGATCGAAGAGCGTCGTGTAGGGAAAGAGTGTCTTCGC
>CAIYPH010000057.1 GCA_903928045.1 uncultured Rhodospirillales bacterium | reverse complement strand
TGGCGTTGCTCTCCTTTGAGGATTCGACACCCCGAGCCTAACGGCTCAAGGCGGGCAACGCCGACCAACCTATTTCAACATCGGGCGGGACATCCCCCGCCAACGGCATGGATGGATCAGAAAGTTTTTTTGGTTCTTTTTGTTCACAAAAAGAACATGCTTCGATGCCTTCCCGTGTCCCACGACAAGCGTGGGACACGGGGCATGGTCAGCGCAGGCGGGCGATGGCGGCCAGCGTGGCGTCCATTTTCTCGACCGGGACCATGTGGCCGGCTTCGGGGATGATCACCAGTTCGGCGCCGGCGATGGTGTCTTTCCAGGCGTGGGCGTAGGGGGCGGGGAACAGCTTGTCCGAGGCACCCCAGATCAGCAGTGTGCGGGCCTTGATCCGGTAGGCCCGCTCCTTCAGCCCGCGCTCGGGGATGGGGAAGAGGAACTTGCCGGCCATGCCGAGTTGGCGGGCGTTGTTGACCAGGAAGGGGATGAGGAAGGCGGGGTCGTTCATGTTGCCGCCCTGGCCGGCGGCCATCATGGCGCGGCCGGCGTCCGCGTCATGGAACATGTATTCCGGGAATTCGCGCGGCAGCAGGGTGAAGATATCGGGTACCGGATGGTCATCGAGCCAGAGACCGGCGGGGCAGATGAGGGCCATGCGGTCGATATCGTTGGGCGCGATGGCCGCCATTTCGGCCGCGATCATGCCACCGAGGGAGTGGCCGAGCAGCAGCGGCTTGTTGAGGCCGAGCTTCTCCAGCACGTCGAAGCTGTGGAGTGTCACCTCCAGCATGTCATGGATGTTGTCGCTGTCACTGCTATCGCCGTAGCCCGGCAGTTGCGGCGCATAAACGCGGTAGGACTTGGCGAGCGCCTGGAGGAAGGGGTTGTCGGCCGAAATGCCGCCGGCGGAGTGGAGGAAGAGAAGGTCAGGCCCCTCTCCCCCTTCCAGCACGTTGATGGTGGCGGCGCGGGTTTCGATTTTCCGTGACGTAATCATTTCGCGGGAACCATCGCGGGGGTGACGGGGGCGGCGAGCGCATCATCCACCGGGGCGGGAATGGCGCGGTTGGCGATCGGCTTGCACCAGAAGCGGCCATCCTCGGCCCATTCCGGCCACATGTCCTGCAGATGCGGCATCACCTTCTCGGCAAACAGCTTCGTGGAATACTTGCACAATTCCTTCGGCATGTTGCCGACATGCATGAGCAGGAAGATGTTGCCCACATGGAGGGACTTGATGAGCTCCTCGAACTTCTGCCGCACCGTCTCGGGCGAGCCGGCGATGATATGGCCGCCGTCGACGAGGTCTTTCCACGTCAGGTTGGTGTAGGCCGGGCGCATATACTGGTTGAGCGCACCGGTCTGGATGGTCTTGATGGTGCGGTAGCCAGGCGCGTCGGCGAAGCCGGGATAGACGTGCAGGCAGCGGTTGTAGAAGTAGAAGGCGTATTCCGAATACAGCCGCTCGGCCTCCTCGTCGGTCTCGGCGACGAAGACGGTCTGCGCGAAGCCGGCGCGATACGGCGAGTTATCAACGCCGCGATCCGCCACCTGCTTCCAGTAGCCGTCCATCAGCGCCTTGGCGCGGAGGTAGCCGGAGAAGCTGAGGTAGGAATACGAGTAGGTGTTGTCGATGCAGAAGTCGTAGGTCTCAACCGAACCGCCGCCGGGGATGTGGATGGGCGGGTGCGGTGTCTGCAGCACGTTCGGCCAGATGTTGACGTGGCGCAGCTTGGTGTAGCGGCCGTTGAAGGCGAAGGGCTTCTTCTCCGTCCAGGCGCGGATGATCAGCTCATGCGCCTCGGCATATTTCTCGCGCGTCAGGCCCGGGATGGTGCCGTAGCAGAAATTCGTGTCCATCGAGGTGCCGACCGGGAAGCCGCCGACGAAGCGGCCGCCGGTGAGGATGTCCAGCATGGCGAATTCCTCGGCGACCCGGATCGGCGGGTTGTAGAGCGCGATGGAATTGCCGAGCACCACGAGGGCGGCCTTGGAGGTGCGGCGCGCCAGCGTCGCGGCCATGATATTGGGCGACGGCATGAGGCCATAGCCGTTCTGGTGATGCTCGTTGATGCCGACACCGTCAAAGCCGCGCTGGTCCGCGTATTCCAGCAGATCGAGGTAGTTCGCGTAGACCTCGTGGCACTTCTCGGGGTCGAACAGGTCCTGGTCGATATCGACCCAGACCGAGCGGTTCTTCTCCCTGAAATCGTCCGGCAGATAGGGCCAGGGCATCAGGTTGAACCAGGTGAACTTCATGGCGTTCCTCCGTTCCTGCTTTACGCCCCGCTTGGACACGGGACTCCCGGGGCGTTGTCACCCCTGATGCCGTCAGCCTGCGATATTGTTGCCCGCGCGTCGAGGGGGAAAGCGCGGCTAGCGCGCCAACATCGGCCCCAGCGGCTTGCCGCCGAACAGATGGACGTGCAGATGCGGCACTTCCTGGCCGGAATGCTCGCCCATATTGGCAAGCAGCCGGTAGCCGGGGTCATCAAGCCGCAGTTCGCGGGCGACCTGGCCGACGGCACGGATGAAGCCGGCGATCTCCGCCTCACTGGCACCGGCAGCGAAATCGGCGAAGGAAACGTAGCGCCCCTTGGGGATCACCAGCACATGCAGCGGCGCCTGCGGGGCGATGTCATGGAAGGCCAGCGCCCACTCGTTCTCGAACACTTTCCGGCAGGGAATCTCGCCACGCAGGATGCGCGCGAAGATGTTGTTGTCGTCGTAGGCGCCAAGCCCCTTCACCGGCATCGCCGTCGCTCCTTGCTGTTGGGGCCATGGTGCCGGGCGGGGCGGGGTAGGGCAAGATCAGGGGATTTTCGAGGTCTCGATCCCGAGTTGAGCGGGCAGCGCCTTGGCGCGGGAGGCCTTTTCGGCGATGCCGGAGACGCCTTCGCGGCGTTGCAGCTCGGCCCAGACGTCCTCAGGTTTGATCCCGGCGTCCACCCACAGCACCAGGAGGTGGTAGAGCACGTCGGCGCTTTCGGCGACCACGCCCTCGGGATGTCCGAGGGTGGCCTCGATGAGGCATTCGACTGCCTCCTCGCCGAATTTCTGCGCCACTTTGGCGGTGCCGCGGGAGAGCAGGCGAGCGGAGTGGCTGACCTCGGGGTCGGCGCTGCGGCGGCTTTCGATGACGTTCCACAGCCGGTCGAGCACCGCGGAGGAGGCGCCGATGGCGCGTGGCGGCGGCGGCGCGATGGGCGAGAGCACGGCGACAGGGGCGGCCTTCTTGGCGGCCGCCTTCTTGCCGGCGGTTTTCTTGACGCCCGCCTTTTTGACGCCCGCTTTTTTGACGCCGGCCTTCTTCACCGCCGCCTTCTTCGCGGGAGCCTTCTTTGCCGCGGCCTTCTTGGTGCTCTTTGCCATTACGCCCTCCTCAGGCCGCCAGCAGCCCGGCGCGCGGCAGGCGGACGGGCAGGCCGGCCTCGCCCAGCGCCGACTTGACCTGCGCTATCGTGAATGTGCCGAAGTGGAATACGCTCGCCGCCAGGAGCCCGGTGGCCCCGGCGCGCGCCCCTTCCACGAAGTGCTCGAGGGTGCCGACGCCGCCCGAGGCGATCACCGGCACGCGGACCGCCGCGCAGACGGCGCGGAGGAGATCGAGGTCGAAGCCGGCGCCGGTGCCGTCGCGGTCCATGCTGGTGAGCAGGATTTCGCCGGCGCCCAGTTCCACCACGCGGCGGCACCAGCCGATCACCTCGATGCCGGTGTCGCGCCGCCCGCCATGGGTGAAGACGCTCCACTGGCCGGGGCCGGTGCGCTTGGCGTCCACCGCCACCACCACGCATTGGCTGCCGAATTTCAGCGCCGCCTCACCGACGAATTCCGGTCGCGCGACGGCGGCGGAGTTGAGGGAGCATTTGTCGGCGCCGGCCAGCAGCAGGCGGCGCATGTCCTCCACCGTGCGGATGCCGCCGCCGACGGTGAGGGGGAGGAAGACCTTCGCCGCGGTGCGGCTGACCACGTCGAGGATGGTGTCGCGGTTCTCGTGGCTGGCGGTGATGTCGAGAAAGGTGAGTTCGTCGGCGCCGGCGGCGTCATACAGCGCGGCCTGCTCCACCGGGTCCCCGGCGTCGCGCAGGGACACGAAGTTGACGCCTTTGACGACGCGGCCGTCCTTGACGTCGAGGCAGGGGATGACGCGGAGTTTCAGCACGATCGGACGCTCAATCGGAACAGGGGTGCGAACGCGGGTTCTGCGGCCAGCCGACGTATTCGGGCAAGCGAAGATCGCAAGACCGGCAGCACCTATGCGTAGTTTCCGCAAGTTTTACGGATGACTGGCGAGGTGATCCGGTCAGCTGCCCAGCAGGGCGAGCGCGGCGGCCGGTTCGACACGGCCGTCGTACAGGGCGCGGCCGACGATGACGCCGTCAATCACGCCCCCGGCGCTGGCCGCGCGGTCCTTGAGCTCGGCGAGATCCGCCAGTCGGCCAACTCCGCCTGAGGCGATGACTGGCGTGGAGATCTGGAAGGCGAGATCGAGCGTCGCCTCCACGTTCAGCCCGCCCAGCATGCCGTCACGCGCGATGTCGGTGTAGATGATCGCCGCCACCCCCGCGTCCTCGAAGCGCAACGCGAGCTCGATCGCCTTCAGCTCCGAGGTCTCGGCCCAGCCCTCGACGGCCACGTAGCCGTCCCGCGCGTCGATCCCCACCGCGACGCGGCCGGGGAAGCGCTTGCAGGCCGCGCGCACCAGGCCCGGGTTCTTCGCCGCCGCGCTGCCGAGGATCACCCGGCGCACGCCCGCGGCGAGCCAGCGCTCGATGCCCGCCATGTCACGAATGCCGCCGCCGAGTTGCACGGGGATGGTGGTGTTCGCCAGAATGGCCGCCACCGCCTCCGCATTCACGCTCTGTCCGGCGAAGGCGCCGTTGAGATCCACCACATGCAGCCAGGCGAACCCGGCCGCCTGCCAGGCGCGCGCCTGGGCGCCGGGATCGTCGGAATAGACGGTGGCATCCGCCATCTCGCCGCGCCGCAACCGCACGCAGGCGCCGTCCTTGAGGTCGATCGCGGGGTAGAGGGTCAGCCGTCCGGTCATGGCGCGATCCGCCCGCCCGGCTGCAGCAGCTTGTAGTAGTGCACGCCCTGGATGGTCTTGCCTGCCACCCGCGCATAGGCGGGGTGCACACCCCAGCGGATATAGCCGAGCCCTTCGTAGAGCCGGATCGCCGCCGCTTGGGTCTCGCGCACGTCCAGGTTCAGCACGTGATAGCCGAGCGCCCGCGCGCCATCCTCGATGCGCAGCGTGAGCAGCCGGGCGAGCCCGTGGCCGCGCGCATATGGGGCGATGAAGGCATGCATCAGCTGCGCGGCGAAGGCCTGCGCCTCGTTGTTGCGCGGCGGGCGGACGAGTTGCCCGGAGCCGACGATGCGCCCATCCAGGCGCACCACGAACAGCTCGCGCTCGGGCACCAGCAGCAGCCCGCGGAAATAGCGCTCCAGCGCCTGTCGCCCCGGCGGATTGACCCAGCCGAACCCGCCGCCGCCGATGATCGCGGCGTCGGTCGCCTCGCAGAGGTCATCGAGCTCCTCATCGGTGAAGCTGCTGACGCGCTCCACGGTCTGGCTCGGGTGGGGAGTGGAATTCATCAGGGGGTCCAACGCAGGAAATTGGCGAGGATGCGCAGGCCGACGTCCTGGCTTTTCTCGACGTGAAACTGGGTGCCGGCGCGGTTGCCCGCGGCCACAATGGCGGTGACCGGGCCGCCGTAATCGGTGGTGGCGATGCACTCCGCCGGCCGGCCGCCGGTGAGCGCGTAGCTGTGCACGAAATAGGCGTGATCGCCCGGCAGCAGGCCGGCCAGCAAGGGGTGCGCGTCCGGCGCGAACTCAAGCTCGTTCCAGCCCATTTGCGGCAGGCGCAGCGCCGCCGGCACCGCCATCTCCGCGATATCGCCCTTGATCCAGCCGAAGCCGGGGGTGACGGCATGCTCCAGCCCGCGCTCGGCCATCAGCTGCATGCCGACGCAGATGCCGAGAAACGGCGCCCCCGCATCGGTGCGGGCGATGATGGCGTCACGCAGCCCGTCGATCGCCCCGAGGCCACGCGCGCAATCGGCAAAGGCGCCCTGGCCCGGCAGCACGATGCGATCGGCGCGCATCACCGCGTCAGGCTCGGCGGTGATCGTCACCTCGGCGGCGATCCCCTCGCGCTCGGCGGCGAGCGCAAGCGCGCGGGCGGCCGAGGCAAGGTTGCCGCTGCCATAGTCGATGACGGCGATTTTCATAACAGGCCGGACGCAAGATCCGGCCGCGCCGCCAGCAGCCGGGCCAGCGCGCCATCCTCGTCCCGCGCCGCCAGCACAAGCTCCATCGTGTAGCCGCGCCGCGCCAGCGACCAGCGCAGCAGATCGCGCCCAAATACGCCCTGCACCCAGATCAGCACGAGCGCGCCGATGCCAATCGCCGGCGTGGGCATCAGCACGACCACGACCCAGGCGCACAGGCTCAGCACGCCGGCGATCCAGGCCCGCTGCGTCAGCAGCCAGGCCGGCCCGAGCAGGGCCGCGGCGATGCTGAACCCCTCGCGCACCAGCACCGGCGTCGCGCGTTCTCGCAGATGGGCGGTGTAGGTCCTCACAGCGAGCCCTTGGTGGAGGGAATTGCGTCGCCGACGCGCGGGTCCATCTCCACGGCCACGCGCAGCGCCCGGGCCAGCGCCTTGAAGCAGGCCTCGGCGACGTGGTGCGTGTTGGTGCCGGCCTTCTGCACCACATGAAGAGTGATCAGCGCGTTGGTGGCGAAGGCGCGGAAGAACTCCTCGAACAGCTCGGTATCCATCGCGCCCACCTTGGGCTGCGCGAAGCTGACGGACCAGGCGAGGAACGGCCGGCCGGAAATATCGATCGCCGCCTCGGCCAGCGCCTCGTCCATCGGCACCACGGCGGACCCAAACCGGCGGAT
>CAIYPH010000056.1 GCA_903928045.1 uncultured Rhodospirillales bacterium | reverse complement strand
CGTGCTTCGCAACTCACGTAGCTGAACAGCGACCCGTTCTGGGCATCTTCGCCACGCATCGACCATCCCCCATCCTAGAGGCGACAGAGAATCACCTACGCGCAACGATGGCGAGATTTTTCAGCAGCCTGTTAGAGCAGCAGCCGATCAGACGGCAACGCCGTCCGACTAAAATTATCCGCTAAAACAAAGGACTAGAGCGGTATCCGTGCTTCTATCAGCGTGGGTACCGTTCTAGATCCCACCAGCGGGATCCAACGTTTCCGCCCGCGCCGGCCGCCATGGCCGCGACGGGTCGGGCTTGGCAAGCGTTTATGGTATGTTCTATACAGGAGTCCGCGCCCCAGCGGCTTGCGGAAAGCCGCTGGGCTTTAGCCGGCGCGAAAATTAACCCTTGCGCAGCAAGCGGAAGTTCGGCAATCTAGAACATACAAGGAACACTTCGGCATATCGCTGAACCGTTCCGTCGCAATCGGAGACGCGCAGCATGCCGGTTTCTGTTCTTGTCGGTCTATCCGCGACAATCATCGTCCTGTCCGTCCTATGGTCACGCCTGTTCGTGTCCAACCGCGTGCGCTACCAGCCCTGCGGCTACCGGATGGTGCGGCCCAACCGCAATCCCGCCGTGGCGGTCGGCAACGGCTTCGGCATTGGGCTGCTCGGTGGCCTTGGCCTCGTTCTCCTGGTCGCCGCGCTGGCGGGGTAAGGCTCACGCCACCTGCGGCGTCCGGCGCGGGCGCATGATGACCAGGGCGGAAGCCAGGATACAGGCGACGCCAGCGGCGAAGAAGGCGGGCAGGTAGCTCGCCAGCGCATCACGCGATAGGCCAGCGGCGGTGGCCGCGATGGCCGAGCCGATCTGGTGGCTGGCGAAAATCCAGCCAAACATCATTGGCGCCTTGTCCCGCCCGAAGCTGGTTGCCGCCAGCCGCACCGTTGGTGGAACAGTCGCGACCCAGTCGAGCCCATAGAACACCGCGAAGACCGTGAGCGCGGGGAAGCTGAACCCGGAATAGGGCAGCGCCATCAGCGAAATACCGCGCAGGCCGTAGTACCAGAACAATAGCCAGCGATTGTCGTAGCGGTCCGACAGCCAGCCAGACGCGATGGTACCGATAAAATCAAATCCCCCGATGATGGCCAGGATGGCCGCGGCCTGGATGCTCGGCACGCCGTAATCCTGGCAGAGCGGGATGAGATGGGTCATCACCAGGCCGAGGGTCGAGAGGCCGCAGACAAAGAAAGTGGCCGCAAGAATCCAGAACACCGGCGAACGGATGCCCTCGGCGAGCGCGGCAAAGCTGGCCTGGATGGCTTTGGCCGGCGGGCGCGGCGCTGGCACGATTGCGCTTTCACCGAGCGGTGCAAGGCCGAGATCGCTCGGGTGATTGGCGCCGAACAACAGCATCAGCGTGGCGCTGATGGCAAGTAGGATGAGGAGCGGCGCGAATGCCATGCGCCAGCCATAGGTCGCAGCGACCCAGGCGGCGATCGGCAACATAACAAGTTGCCCGGTGGCATTTGCCGCAGTCAGCAGGCCGACCACCAGGCCGCGCCGTGTCGTGAACCAGCGGGTCGCGACGAAGGAGCCCAGAACCGTCGCAGTCATACCGGCGGCGAGGCCGAGCAGCAGCCCCCAACTCGCCCAAAGTTGCCACAGCGACGTCATTTGCGTCGAGGCGAGCAAGCCGATCGCGATCAGTGCCGCAGCGGAACCAACGATGGCGCGGATGCCGTAGCGCATTAGTGGCACGGCGGCGAAGGGGGCGATCAGCCCGTAGAGCGCGAAGCGCAGACTGAGCGGAGCCGTGATGCTGCTGGTATCCCAGCCGAATTCGGCGCGCAGCGGCTCGATAAAGACGCCCGGTGACCCCATTGTCGCCGCGGTCGACAGCATGGCCAGGAAGGTAACGGCAACCATCACCCAGCCGTAGTGGATGCCACGGCGGGCAAGAATTGGGGCGAGGCGGGCAGCGAACATCGTCGGTCCTTTCAGGAAATCCCGGCAACGCGGCGCGCGGCAAGGCGCGCGGCATCGAGGGCGGCATGTGAGCGCTCGGGCCGGTCGGCCAGCGCGCGCGAGCATGAGGCCGCCGTTCAGAGCGGCGAGAACGCCTAGCGCGGTGGTCTCAGCGTCCGCATCGGGCAGACGTTCGGCAATGATATCGCGCAGCGCGGCAAGGAGCGCCTCGGCGCCCTCGCCCATGGCCCCGCGCAACGCTAGGTCACGCGCGACCTCGGGGCCGAGCGCGGCAAGGGCGCAGCCGGTTTGCGGCCGGTCGCGATGGGTTTCGGTCAAATAGGAATCGATCAGTGCCGCGAGCGGGTCGTCCCCGCTCGCCGCCGTGGCGGCGGCGCGACGGCGCCAACGCGTGGCGGATTGCTCGAGCGCGGACCGGCAAGCCTCGGCCACCAAGGCGGCTTTCCCGGCGAAGTGGCCGTAAAAGGCGCCATGGGTGAGCCCGGCGGCCCCGGTGATATCGGCTACGCCAACAGCGGCGATCCCACGGGCGCGGAACAGCGCGCCTGCCTGCTCGACCATGGCGGCGCGGTGCTCGGACTGGACCTGGCGGTTCACCTTCATTCCACGCGGATAGCCGGCTTTTAGATGATAGTCATCATGTAAAATACGCGCGGCTGCCTGGAATGCCGGCGCCGCAAATCTGAAAGCACGCTTGCGAGGCCGCGCGCCCGCCGTCATCCTGACTCAAATCAACACGCTCGGAGGCGCCCATGTCCCATCCTCAGTACCGAAAGCCCCGGTCGCGGCTTGCCCTCGCCCTGGCCAGCGCCGCGTTGCTGCTCACCTCGCTGCCGGCACATGCCTTCGACGGCTGGCACGTTGTGGAGGCCACCACTATCCCCGGCAAGACCGGCGCCTGGGATTATCTTTCGCTCGATACCACACGCAATCGGCTGTTCATCGGCCATCGCCATGACGGGCTGCAGGTGTTCGACCTGACGGCACGCAAAATGATCGGCACCATCGAGGGCACCGCGGCCGCAAGCTCAAACGGCGCGACGCTGCTGCCCGAGTTCGATCTCGGCCTGTCGCTCAACGAGGATGGCACCATCATCCCCTTCACGCTCTCCACGCTCGCCGCCCGCCCACCGATCAAGCTCGGCGAGGAGCTCGATACCGGGCATTTCGACCCGGTGAACAAGCGGATGGTGATGAACATGGCGCCCGACAAGGACGGCACCGACGCCATCGTGCTCGACGTCCCGTCACTGACCAAGATCGGCACCATTCGCCTGCCGACGAAGAAGATGGAGGGCGCCGATTCCGACGGCGCCGGCGGATTCTTCATCGCCGCGCGCGACACCAACATGGTCTACCGCGTGGATACCAAGACGCTGGCGCTCACCGCGTTCTGGCCGACCACCGGCTGCGCGCAAACCAACGGGCTGACGATCGACCGTGCGAACCGCCGGATATTCCTCGGCTGCCGCGGCAGCGACACGGTCAAGCCCTCCTTCGCGGTGATGGATGCCGAGACCGGCAAGGTGCTGTACACCGCCGAAATCGGCGGCGGGAACGATGCCATCGTCTATGATGCCGGGCTCAAGCGCATCTTCCTCGCCAACGGCGTGGGCGCGGTGCTCAACGTCTTCGAGCAGGTGGACGCCAATACCTACCGCCCAGTCGAGGCCCTCGGCACGCGCTCTGGGCTGCGGACCTTGGTGATCGACCCCAGCAGCAAGAAACTGCACGCGGTGGCAGCCGAGGGCAGTGCCGATTTCGCCAAGAAAATCACCACCTCGGTGAGCCCGTTCTACGCCAACACCTTTCGGGCCGACAGCTTCACCGTGCTGACCTTCGCCAAGGATTGATCCGGCGACGGGACGCGCCGGCCGTTATTGGCCGCCGCGCCCCGCTCGGGGTTAGCGCCGCCACCAGCCCCGCTTCGGCGGGGTCGCGGGTGCCGGGTCCTCGCCAAGCACGATCGGCTTGATCGCCGTGCCCACGGCGGGCTCCGCTGCGGTCGGCGTGGCCACGACCGGCTCAGGTGCAGCGACGGGAGGTACAACGGCCTCCACCGGGGCTGGCGCGGCGACCACTTCCGCGGGCACCTCCTCCGGCTTCGGCGCTTCCGCCACGGGCTCCACCACAACTGCGCGGACGGCGGCCGTCTCGGCTACCAGCGGAGTCGGTGCAACCGGCGCACTGGTCGCCGCGGCCTGTTCGGCTTCCTGCTGCTCCATGATATCGAAAATATCGATGATCGACTGGCCGCCGAACGGGTCCGCCGGTGTCGGTCCGGAGTAGGCCGGGGCCACGTAAACCGGAGCCGGCGCCACGACAGGCGCTGCCACGGGTGCTACCTCGTCGGTCTCCGCAGACGCGTCGCTGGCATCCGGAATCTCGTTGCCATCCTCATCGCGACGACGACGACGGCCGCCGCGGCGGCCACGGCGACGGGCACGAGGACGGCCATTTTCGTCAAGCGCACCGTCTTCGAAAGCGGGCTGCTCGCCAGCCGCCGCTTCAGCCACCGCCTCCTCGGCAGGCGCTGCCTCCACCCCGTCAGGGGCCGGGGCGTCACCATCGCTGTCAACCACAGGCGCGGCTTCCAACGGCGCATCACCCTCGGCATCCTCAGCCTCGCCATCCTCGCGGCGGCCGCCACGGCGACGGCGACGACGACGGCGACGGCCTTCCTCGGCGCGCGCCTCGGCGGCGGCATCGGTCACCGTTGGTTCGGCGGCATCCTCGCTATCGCCGGCGAAGGCAACATCGTCCTCTTCGATCTCATCCGGCACTGTCGCGGTCGGGGCCGGGGCGATCGGGATCAGCGTCGGCGCGGGGCGTTCGCCCGGCTCGAGGGCGCGGATCCGCTCGATGCGCAGTTGCGGGGCCACCAGTGCGTCATCGGCGGCGAAATGCACCCGCATCCCCGTCCGCGTCTCGATCTCGACCAGGCGATCGCGCTTGTGGTTGAGCAGATACATGGCAACCGCGCCGGCGACATGCACGGTGACGAGGGCCGAGCGGCCCTTGGCGCCTTCCTCCTCCACAGCGCGCAGCACGTGCATGGCGCTGCTTTCCACGCTACGGACATGGCCGAGGCCGGCACAGTGCGGGCAGGTGATGAAATTGGTCTCGGTAAGGCTGGGGCGCAGCCGCTGGCGGCTCATCTCCAGCAGGCCGAAATGGCTGATGGAGCCGACCTGGATACGCGCGCGGTCGTTCTTCAGCGCGTCCTTGAGGCGGCGCTCGACCATCGCGTTGTGCTTGCGCGATTCCATGTCGATGAAGTCGATGACGATCAGGCCCGCGAGATCGCGCAGGCGGAGCTGGCGGGCGGCTTCCTCGGCGGCTTCGAGGTTGGTGCGCAGCGCCGTCTCCTCGATGTTCCGCTCACGGGTGGAGCGCCCGGAGTTGACGTCGATAGCGACCAGCGCCTCGGCCTGGTTGATGACGAGATAGCCGCCGGACTTGAGCTGCACGGTGGGTGACAGCATAGCGTCGAGCTGGGCTTCCACACCCATGCGGCTGAACAGCGACTGGCCGCCGCCTTCCGCCTCGCGCCACTGGATCACCTTGCGGGCATGCGCGGGCATCAGCATGCGCATGAAATCATGCGCGGCCTTCCAGCTGTCGCGACCATCGACCAACACCTCGTCGATATCGCGCGAGTAGCCGTCGCGGATGGCGCGCTTGATGAGGCTGGCTTCTTCGTAGATCAACGCCGGCGCCACCGACTGCATGGTGTGCTCACGGATGTCGTCCCACAGGCGCATCAGATATTCGCAGTCGCGCTTGATCTCCGGCTTCGGCCGCGCCGCGCCGGCGGTGCGGACGATCAGGCCCATGCCCTGGGGGATTTCCAGCTCGGCAGTGATTTCCTTGAGGCGACGGCGATCAGCCGCGGAGGTGATTTTCCGCGAAATGCCGCCGCCGCGCGGCGAGTTGGGCATCAACACGCAGAAGCGGCCCGCGAGCGAAATGTAGGTAGTCAGCGCCGCACCCTTGGTGCCGCGTTCTTCCTTGACGACCTGGATGAGCAGGATCTGGCGGCGGCGGATCACTTCCTGAATGCGGTAGTTGCGCAGGAAGCGCGAAGAGCGGCGGGCACGGGCCTCATCGGCGCCATTGCCCTCGAAGACGTCGCTTTCGCCGCCGAGCGCCTCGGGCGGCGGCTGGTCGGACACTGGGGCGTCGAGATCGTCATAGCCGGGCTCGTCGGGCACCTCGTCCTGGGCCGGGTCAAACGGCTCTGGCGCGGCGGCCTCGGCGGGTTCATCGGAAGCCACGACGGCGTCAACCGCGGGCTCGGCGGCCGCTGTTCCGTCAGGATCGAAAGCGCCGTAGGTCACTTCGCCGAAGCTGACCGCGAGCGGGGAAGCCTGCTCGCGGGCCGGCTCACGCTCCTGGTCGCGGTCACGCCGACGATCCCGGTCCCTCTCCCGGCGGGGCGCCGGCTTCTCCTCGGCGTCTTCCGCCTCCTCGGCCTCGGCCTCGGCGCGGGCTTCCTCTGCCTGCATGGCAAGCAGTCGCTGCCGGTCGGCGACGGGGATCTGGTAGTAGTCGGGATGGATTTCGCCGAAGGCAAGGAAGCCGTGGCGGCCGCCGCCATACTCCACGAAGGCCGCCTGGAGCGAGGGCTCCACGCGGACGACCTTGGCGAGATAGATGTTACCCTTAAGCTGCTTCTTGGTGGACGTCTCGACGTCGAAATCCTCGAGGCGGTTACCGTCCAGCACCACAACGCGGGTTTCTTCCGCGTTGGTGGCGTCGATCAACATGCGCTTGGTCATAAAGCCCTGAACTCCGGTGGGCCCTGGTCGCGCGCGCCGCATTGGCGGTGCGCGTCGGGGGCGATAGGCATGGCGGGAGGGGCTGACCCGGTCGCAGGAGTGGCAGGGAAGAAAACGCGTCGAACGATGAACGTGCGCGTTCCGGGAACCGAATGCGGTTCGAGACGTCGGTCCCGGGAAAATTACGCGTCGTGACGGTCATCGGACCCTGTATCTGCGGTCGGGCGCGCGCCGTATCAGGGCGCGCCGCCCCGGTGGAAATAGTGCCGGTCGCTTGCGCGTCCCCCGCCGCCACCCGATACGGCCGCCCTCCGTGGCGGCGCCTGCATCTGCGGCCTTGCCGGCGCTGGTAGCGCGCGGCGCGGACGGTGGCGGGTATCGCGATCCTGCTCTGCGCATCCTGGCTTATCGCCAGCGCCTGCATTGCACCCGCTCGCACCCCCGACCCCTGCGCGATCGCGCCGAGCCGGTGACGTCACCGTAGCAGATGGACCATGGAGCAAACCCCGGCCTTGTGCAAGCGCACAAGCGGACGCCTGAGGCGCCTTCCACCCTGAATTCGCCGTAATCAACGCTCAACGTGCAATTCTGGAAGTAATTTGTTAGGCTTTCACCGATGTCCGCGAACGAGGGACCCCTGTTGATCTCCCGCCGTCTCCTGCTTGCCGCTGGTGTGACCATCCGCTCCCTTTGGCCGGACCACGGGGAGGCCGCCGTACCCTCGGCGCGGCAGAACAGCACCAAACCCCCCAAGCCCGCTCCTCCGCTCGTCATCCTCGACCCCGGGCACGGCGGCAAGGACCCCGGCGCCATCGGCGTATCCGGCACCTATGAGAAGCACATCGCGCTCGCGGCGGCACAGGAACTCCAGCGCCAGCTCACCGCTGGCGGACGGTACAGGGTTGAACTCACGCGGACGCGCGACGTGTTCATCCCGCTCGAACAACGCGTCGCCTTCGCCCAGCGCCGTGGCGCCGCGCTGTTCGTCTCGATGCATGCCGACGCACTGGGGGATCACGGCGTGCGCGGGGCCAGCGTCTATACCCTGGCCGAGGCGGCCTCCGACCGGCAGACCGCGGCCCTGGCGCGGCGGGAAAATGCCGCCGACCGGTTCGGCGGCCCCGGCTTCCACGACGCCCCGCCCGAAGTCTCGCGCATCCTCTCCAGCCTGGTCCGGCAGGAAACCCGGCAGGGTTCCGCACGTTTGGCCAGCCGCGTGGTGGGCGAACTCGGGCACGACCTGCCGCTGATCCAAAACCCCTCGCGCCACGCCGGCTTCATGGTGCTCAAGGCCGCCGACATTCCTTCCGTGTTGGTTGAGATGGGCTTCATGTCCAATCGCGAGGATGAAACGGCGCTCCGCCGTCCCGAGCACCGCGCCAAGGTCGCCTCCGCGATGCGCCGCGCCGTCGACGGATGGTTTGCCATGCAGCACGAGCGCTCCGCCGGGCTGCCGCCCGCGCAGGGCTGAGGCGCGGTGCTACCGCCGGCAGCACGATCTGGTGTAACTGCGCGCGCATGAACCAACCTCTCACAGCTGGCGACCCGCTGGGCGGGCGCAGGCGCCCTCGCGCCGAGCCGCCAAAAGCGGCCACGGCCAACCAGGCGCCGGATGCACCCGAGGCGGCTCCGGTCGCGCCTGCCGCAACCACCAAGCCGAAGCGCGAGAAACAAGCCAAACCCCGTCGCAAGCCGGCACCTCTGGCATGGGTGCGCCGGCTGATCTCTCTGGTTTTCGGCCTCTTCATTCTCGGTGCCGTCGCCGGCGCGGTCGTGCTCTACGCCGGCTACCAGCGCTTCAGCGCCGACCTGCCGGACCTCGAGAACCTGCGCGATTATCAGCCGAGGGTGATGAGCCGCCTCTACACCGGCGACTCGCGCCTGCTGGCCGAACTCGCCACCGAGCGGCGCATCTTCGTGCCTGCCCGCGCCATCCCTGACATCGTCAAACAGGCCTTCATCTCGGCCGAGGACCAGAACTTCTACACCCATAAGGGCGTGGACCCGGTCGCCATCGCCCGCGCGGCCATCACCGACATCCTGCAATACGGCCAGGGCCGCCGCCCCATCGGCGCCTCGACCATCACCCAGCAGGTCGCCAAGAACATGCTGCTGACCAACGAGGTCTCGATCGCCCGCAAGGCCAAGGAGATGATCCTGGCCGCGCGCATCGAGCAGTCGCTCAGCAAGGAGCGCATCCTCGAGCTCTATCTCAACGAGATATTCCTCGGCCTGCAAAGCTACGGCGTGGCGGCCGCGGCGCAGACCTATTTCAACAAATCGCTCGACGAAATCACCCTGCCCGAGGCGGCCTTCCTCGCGGCCCTGCCCAAAGCCCCCAACAACTACAACCCCTTCCGCTTCCCCGATGCCGCCCGCGCCCGGCGCGACTGGGTGATCGACCGCCTCGCCGATGACCGCGCCATCACCGCCGAGCAGGCCGCCCAGGCGAAGGCAACGCCGATCGCCCCCTCGCCGTTCCGCCGGCCCGAGGTCGTCGCGGGTGGCGAGTATTTCGGCGAGGAGGTGCGGCGCACCCTGGTCGAGCGCTTCGGCGCCGATCGCACCACCCAGGGCGGGCTCATGGTCCGCACCACGCTCGACCCGGTCCTGCAGCTCGCCGCCGACAAGGCGCTGCATGACGGGTTGATGCGGTATGACCAGCGGCGCGGCGGCTGGCGTGGGCCGGTGGCGCATGTCGAGGCGTCCGGTGCCTTCCGCCAGAGCTGGACCAACGCGCTGGCGCAAACGCCCCGCCCCGCCGGCCTGCTGCCCGAATGGCGGCTGGCGGTGGTGATCGAGGCGAGCGACGCCGAGGCTCGGCTGGGATTCATGGAACGCGCGCCCGGCACCAGCATCGTACAGCCACGCGTGCTGCCCATGCAGCTCGCCGATCTCGGCTGGGCGCGGGCGCTGAAAGAGGGCAAACCCGGACCGGCGCCGCGCAAAATCGCCGAGGTGGTGGTGCCCGGTGACCTCGTAATGGTCGAGACCGCCCCGGCGATCGCCGCGCAGGGCCGCAACCCCGCCCGGCCGGAGCGCCTGCTGCTGCGCCAGGTGCCTAAGGTGCAGGGCGCACTGGTGTCGATCGACCCGGCGACCGGCCGCGTGCTGGCGATGTCAGGCGGCTGGAGCTTCGAGCTCAGCCAGTTCAACCGCGCCACGCAAGCCAGCCGCCAGCCCGGCTCCAGCTTCAAGCCCTACGTCTATCTGACAGCGATGATGGCCAACATCCCGCCATCGCAGAAATTCCTCGACGCCCCGTTCGTGGTCGACCAGGGCGCGGCCGGCAAATGGCGGCCAGGCAATTTCGAGCTGGATTTTAACGGCCCCGTACCGCTGCGCGTGGCCCTTGAGAAGTCGCTTAACCTCGTCACCGTCCGCGTCGCCGACCGCGTCGGCATGCAGGCGGTGGCGCAGACGGCCATCGGGCTGCACGTGGTCGACGACATGCCCCGCGTCCTCCCGGCGGCGCTGGGCGCGGTCGAAACCACGGTGATGCGCAACGCCGCCGGTTACGCCGCACTCGCCGCCGGCGGCCGCGAGGTGATCCCGACCCTGATCGACAGCGTGCAGGACCGCGACGGCCGCGTCCTGTGGCGCGCCCCCGCCCCTGATTGCGCCGACTGCGATAACCCGGCGCTACCGCCGCAGCTCAGCGATCCGCGCAAGCAGGTGGTGGATGCCGCCAGCGTGTTCCAGATCGTCACCATGATGCAGGGCGTCGTCACCCGCGGCACCGGCGTCGCGGCCGGCGCCGGGCTCAACCGCCAGATCGCCGGCAAAACCGGCACCAGCCAGGAATTCAACGACGCCTGGTTCGTCGGCTTCACGCCCGACCTCGTCACCGCCGTCTGGATCGGTTTCGACACCCCCACCACGCTCGGCAACAACGAGACCGGCAGCGCCAATGCAGCTCCCGTGTGGCATGATTTCATGGCCGTCGCGCTCAAGAACCGGCCGAACCTCAAGTTCGTCGCCCCGCCCGGCGTCACGCTGGCCTCCTGGGACAGCGGCTCCGGCCAGGTGACGGATGCCTTCAAGACCGGCCAGGTACCTGGCGCATCCGGCCCGGTGGGTGGCGCGCCACCGACGACCATCGCCACCGACGGCGAGGCCGCAGTGGCCAAGCCCGCCAAGCCGACCGCCGGCGGGGTCGACAGCTCGATGGACGGGCTGTATTGACGCGCCCCTGAATCCTCTCCCGCCCGTTCAACGGAAGCCGAGACCATGTCCGCCGAATCCGACGCCCTCAACGAACAGATCAAGCAGTCCGTCGCGCTGCTGAGGAGGCATCTTTGACTGGGATGTCGCCCTCCCCCGCCTCGAGGAACTGAACCACCGCGCCGAGGACCCCGACGTCTGGAACGACGCCGCCAAGGCCCAGGAGCTGATGCGCGAACGCAACCGCCTCGCCGGCCTCATCGAAGGCGTCATCAAGCTTGAGACCGACGTTGCCGACACCATCGAGCTGATCGAGATGGCCGAAGCCGAGGGCGAGGCGGCGATGGTGACCGACGGGCTCGCCACGCTGCGCGACCTCGCCGAGGAAGCCAAGCGGCGCGAGATCGAGAGCCTGCTCTCCGGCGAGGCCGACAGCAATGACTGCTACATGGAAATCAACGCCGGCGCCGGTGGCACGGAGGCGCAGGACTGGGCCGAGATGCTCATGCGCATGTATTCGCGCTGGGCGGAAAAGCATAACTACAAGCTGCAACTGCTCGACCAGAGCGAGGGCGAGCAGGCGGGCCTGAAATCCGTCACCCTGCAGATTTCCGGCCCCAATGCCTATGGCTGGCTCAAGACCGAATCGGGCGTGCACCGCCTGGTGCGCATCTCCCCCTTCGATGCGGCGGCCCGGCGCCAGACCAGCTTCGCCAGCGTATGGGTCTACCCGGTGGTGGACGATACGATCGAGATCGAGATCGATCCCTCGGACCTCAAGGTCGATACCTACCGCGCCTCGGGTGCCGGTGGGCAGCACGTCAACAAGACCGAGTCCGCCATTCGCATCACACATATCCCGTCCGGCATCGTCGTCGCCTGCCAGACCGATCGCAGCCAGCATCGCAACCGCGCCACCGCCATGGGGATGCTGAAGGCGCGGATGTACGAGGCAGAATTGCAGCGCCGCGAGGCGATCAGTTCGGCCCAGGAAGACGCGAAAACCGCGATCGGCTGGGGCCATCAGATCCGCAGCTACGTGCTGGCGCCGTATCAGATGGTGAAGGACCTGCGCACCGGGGTGGAAAAGGGCAATCCCGACGCCGTGCTCGACGGCGATCTCGATGCCTTCATGGCCGCCGCCCTGGCGGCGCGGGTCGGCGCCACGCGGTCGGATGCCTCGGCCCAGGCGCAGTAGCCGGCCGCGTAAAGGACTTGCCACGGCTCGACGAGAGGTGCATTGATATTTCAGGCACGTAGCGCGTCTTGTTCGCGTGATGCCTAAGATGCACCCTCTCGCCGCAACCGAAATCCTGGAGCGCCGCCGTGATCCTCAACCGCAGAGCCCTGCTCGCCGCCATCGGCATGACCCTTCCGGCCGTCGCCATGGCCCAGACACCCGACACCAGCACCACCGCGAAGAAGAAGACCACGGCCAAGAAGACCGTGAAGCCCGGCGCCAAGACCGCCGCGCAGAAGCCCAAGGCCAAGCCGGCCGCCCCCACCCAGGGCTGAGCTTACCCCACTACGCCTAACGCTTCAGCGGCAGCAGACATGCGAAGGCCGCGAGCGAAAGCGCGCCCAAGGCGGAAAAGGTCCAACTCGCCGGCATCGCGTCGATCAGCGGTGCGGCGAGGGTGGGAAGCGCCGCCTGGGCGAGCAGGCTCGGCAGCGCGAGTCGCCCAAGCAACGCCGCATAGCCCGCCGGACCGAACACGTGCATCGGCAAGGTGCCTCGGTTGATGGTGAGAATGCCGTTGCTGAGCCCGTACGCCAGCGCGAACACCGCCGCCGGCGCACCCCCGAGCATCGCCGCGACCCCCATCGGCAATAACGCCGCGCCGAGCCAGGCCGACGTCACTGGGCTCAGCCCGCGGCCGAATCGGTAATCGATCAGCCGGCTGCCCACCTGGGCGGGCCCTATGATCGAGGCCACCAGCACCGCGTGGTCGGTCGAGAGCCCCATCCCCTTCAGCAAGACCAGCGCATGCACCGAGATCAACGCGCCGATGCCGGCGCGGCTGGTGAAGAAGATCGCCAGCAGCGCGAAGGCGGTGCGCCCGGTCATCGCGCCCGGTGCCGGCGCGGCGCGTGCCGCTGCCTCGTGTGGTGGGCCGGGATGGCGCGGGATGAAGGCGAGGATGATCGGCAGGATCACCGCGATCTGCATCGCCGCATAGGCCAGCACCGAGGCGCGCCAGCCGAAGCTGGCGGCAAGCCAGGTGCCGGTGGGGAAGCCGACCGAACTGGCAAAGCCGCCCATCAGCGTCACCCCCACGATCGCTGGCCGTGCATCGCGTCCGAGGATGCGGCCGATGGTGGCGAAGGCGGTGTCGTAGAGCCCCAGCGCCATGCCGATGCCGAGCACCGTCCAGGCCACATACCAATGCAGCAGCGAGCCCGCCAGCGACAGGGCCACCAGCCCAACCGCGGTGACCAGGGCGCCACCGACCAACACCGGCTTGCCGCCATGCGCATCGATGAAGCGGCCGATCCGCGGGGCGCACATCGCGGAGACCAGCAGTGACCAAGAGAAGCCGCCAAGCAGCCAGGTGCGCGAGACGCCAAGCTCGGCGCTGGCGAGGCCGATCATGGTGGCGGGGATGTAGAAGGTGCTCGCCCAGGCCAGCACCTGGCTGGTGCCGAGCGCCAGCGCCAGGCGTCGCTGGGTCGCTCTGATGTCCAATCTACGCGCCTACAAACCCCGTGACGTCGCGGAGCGCGGCCGCGATGCCGGGGGCGGCGGCGAAGATGCGGTTGCCCTCGGTCATCCCAGTCCCGGCCGTGAAGTCCGAGACCACGGCGCCGGCCTCGGCGAGGATCGCCATCACCGCCGCGACGTCCCACAAATTGATGTGTTGCTCGATATAGGCGTCGATCCGCCCGGCCGCGACGTCGGCCAGCCCCAGCGCACCGGAGCCGCCGGCCCGCAGCATGGCGCCGGCATCCATCACGCCCTGCACCATCCGGTAGAAATCGGCGTTGGGCCGGCGATGTGACCAGCCGCACTCCACTTGGGCGCGGGCGAGATCATCGGTATTGGCGGCACGGATGGGCTTGCCGTTCAGCGTCGCCCCGCCGCCCAGCCGGGCCGCGAAGGTCTCGCCGAGGGCGGGCGCCACCAGCACGCCAACGACCGAGGTGCGGCCCTCGATCAGGCCGAGCGAGACGCAGAACCGCGCCGCCCCACGCGCGAAGTTGGAGGTGCCGTCAATCGGGTCCACCACCCAGGTCAGCGTGCCCTGACGGCCTTTGCCGGTCTCCTCGCCTTGGAACCCGTCGTCGGGGAACGCGGCGGCCAGGCGCTCGGAGATGAAGGTCTCCACCGCGCCATCGGCCTCGGTCAGCCAATCCTGCCGGTCCTTCAGCGTGGCTACCGCGCCACCGGCCGGCGGGCGCATGCGCAGCGCGAGCTGCCCGGCTTCGGTGGCGATGGCGAGGGCGGCGTCGAGGCGGCGTTGCAGGGCGTCGGACATGGGAGCACTCCGTGAGCGCGGCCTGTCCGCGCGCCTTTCTGCTCTAGTCCAGGAAGCGCCGGGTTGGAACCAGCACGCGCGGCCGGGCTGCCTAGCGGATCCCCGCGCGCATGAAACTCTGCACGAACTGACGCTGGAACAGCAGGAAGGCCACCAGCAACGGCGCGCTGGTCATCAGCGTCGCCGCGGTGATGATCGACCAATCGATGCCCTGGTCAGTCGAGGCGAAGATCGACAGCCCGACGGTGAGCGGGCGGGTGTTGACGGAGTTGGTGATCACCAGTGGCCAGAGGAAGTTGTTCCAGTGGTAGGAGACACTCACCAGCCCGTAGGCGATGTAGGTCGGCCGGGCCAGCGGCACGTAGACGCGCCAGAGACGGCCGAGCAGGGTGCAGCCCTCCAGCCGTGCAGCGTCATCCAACTGCTGCGGGACGGTGAGGAAGGTCTGGCGCAGGAGGAAAATGCCGAAGGCGGAGCCGAGATAGGGCAGGGCGATCGCCAGGATGGTGTCCACCAGTCCGAGCTTGGCCATGCTGCGGTAATTCCCCACCAGCAGCACATCCGGCATAATCATCAGCTGCATCAGCATGATGGCGAACACCACGTTGCGCCCGGCGAATTCCATGCGCGCGAAGGCGAAGGCGGCGGGGGTGCAGACGACGAACTGCGCGACGAGGATCAGGGTCACCAGGATGGTTGTGTTGAGGAAGTAGCGCGCAAAAGGGGCGGCGGCCCAGGCGTTGTGGAAATTCTCCAGCGTCAGTGGCGCGGTGAAGCTGAAGCGGGTGGCGTATTCCCCGGGGTGGAAGGCCGTCCACAGCGCGTAGAGCAGCGGCAGCACCCAGATGATGGCCAACATCCAGGCGCCGATGATCTCAAGGAAGCGAGTCGAGACTTTCACCGGTAATGCACCCGCTTGCCGAGCACGCCGAATTGCAGCCAGGCCAGAAGCCCGAGCAGCCCCAGCAGCACCACCGTTAGCGTCGCCGCCAGTGCCTGGTCCCAGAAGCGGAACCCGGCCTCATAGATGTAGTAGAGCAGCAGCGTGGTGGCGTTGTCAGGCCCGCCGCGGGTCATCACCACCACGTGGTCCACCAATCGGAACGCGTTGATCACTGCGTTGACCAGCACGAAAAGGGTGGTGGGCATCAGCAGCGGGATGGTGACGCGGCGGAAGAAGTTCCAGCGGGAGGAACCTTCAAGGGCGGCGCATTCCTTGAGGTCTGGCGGCATGGCCTGCAGGGCGGCGAGGTAGAAAATCATAAAGAACCCCGCCTCCTTCCACACAGCCACCGCGATCATCGCCGGCAGGGCAGTGGCGCGATCGCCGAGCCAGTTATGCCGGCCGCCGCCGAACCAGGAGAGGATGTGGTCGAACAGCCCGTAGTCGGGCGTGTAGAAAAACAGCCAGATATTGGCCACCGCGATCATCGGCAGCATGGTCGGCGTGAAATAGGCCATCCGCACCAAAGCGCGGCCGGGCATCGCGGTGTTGACGGCGAGCGCCATCACCAGCGCCAGGATCACCGAGGCGGGGATGGTCCAGACCGCGTAGATCGCGTTGTTGCGCAAAGCGGTCCAGAACACCGGGTCCGTCATCAGGTCGGCGTAGTTCTCGATGCCGACGAAGCGCGGCGGGCGGCTGCCCTTGGGGGTGGTGTAGAAGCTGTCGATGATCGTCGTAGCCGCCGGCCAATGGGTGAAGGCCACCAGCAGCACGAGGGCGGGCAGCAGCAGGAGCCAAGCTTGGAGGGATTCCTTGCGCATTAGAGGGAAGGAAGGGGTTCTTTTTTGAAAAAAAGAACCAAAAAACTTCTATCCGTTTGCTGCGCGCCCTCCCGGGAGAGTACGCGGCCAAACGGATAAAAAGTTTTTGCTTCTTTTTTCAAAAAGAAGCGCTTCCTTCCTTCCACCTGCCTTACGCCTTCTTATACGACTTCAAAATCCGATCAGCCTCAGCCTGCGTATCAGCCATCGCCTGCGCCGGCGTCTTCTGGCCGGAGAGGCACGCCTGCACGTTGTTGGTCAGCGCGGCATAGACCTTCTGGTTCTCGAAGGTGGACAGCTCGCCGACGGCCACCGGCAGATAGCCGCGCGCCACGTCGGCGGCGGGGAAGCCGGCGATGTAGTCCTTCAGTGTCTTGGTCTCATAGGCTGCCGGCTGGGTGGCGATGTAGCCGGTTTTCATCGACCAGTCGGCCGCGCGATCGGGCTCGGCGAGGAAGCGGGCGAAGGCCAGCGCCGCCTTGCGTTCGGCGGGGTTGGCGTTCTTGAAGAAGTAGATGTTGCCGCCGCCCACCACGGTGCGCGGGCCGTCCTTGCCTGGCAGGCCGACGATGCCGAAGGGGAACTTGGCGTTCGCGCGGACATTGGTGAGGTTGCCGGTGGTGTGCTGGATGATCGCCGCGTTGCCCTCCAGGAAGTCAGGCGTCAGCTGACCCCAGTTCGACACGCCCTCCGGCGAGGCGCCGGAGGTGCCGAGGCCGCGCCAATAGGCCAGCGCTTCGATCGCCTTGGGGTGGTTGAAATAGGTCTCGGTGCCGGCCTCGTTCATCAGCACGTGGTTGGCCTGGTTGGCCAGCGCGCCGAAGGTCCATTGGGCGTTGCCGGTATCGGCGGCCATCTTCACGCCCCAGCGGGTCACCTTGCCGCCGGCGTCCTTCTTGGTGAGCTTGATGGCGGCAGCCTGGAGTTCCGCCCAGGTGCGCGGGAACTTCTCGGGGTCGAGTCCGGCTTCGGCGAAGGCGGCCTTGTTGTAGTACATCACCGCCGTGGAGCGCTGGAACGGAATGCTCCACAGCTTCCCCTCGGCGCGGCTATTGGCGAGAAACGCGGGGTAGAACCCCTCCAACCACCTCTTGCCCTCGGCATCGAGCCCGACATCCTCGAGGCTGGCGAGAATATCGAGGTCCTGCAACGCGTGCATCTCGGCGGCCAGCAACACCGCCATCGCCGGCCCGCTGCCCCCCTTGATCGCCGTCACCGCCTTGGTCAGCGTCTCGCCGTAATTCCCGGCATAGACCGGCGCCACCTCGATTCCGGTCTTCGCCTGGAACTCCTTGCAATAGCCGTCGACGATGGCCGGAATCGGCCCGCCAACGGCAATCGGGTAGTAGAACGAGATCTTCCTGCCCTGCGCCCGCGCAATCGCGGGGGCGGCAAGAACGGTGGCGCTGGCAAGCAGCGTGCGGCGGCGGATCATGCGCGGTCTCCCGGTTCAGGCTTTCTGGAACGGCTTCAGCAGGCGCGTCGCCTTCTCCTGCGCGGCATCAAGCGCCGCCCTGGGCTGCTTGGTGCCGGTCAGCACCGCCTGCAGCTCATCGGTCAGCGCCTGGGCGACGCGCTGGTTGTCATGCGTCGAAAGCTCGGCCACCGCGAAAGGCAGCTGATCGCGCGCCACCGCCGCCTGCGGGAAGCCCGCGACATAGGCCTTCAGCGCCGGGGTCTCCCAGGCATCCGGCCGCGGCGCGACGTAGCCGGTCGCCATGCTCCAATCCGCCGCCTTCTCGGGTGACGTCACCCAGCGCAGAAACCGCAGGCAGGCCGCGCGCTGGCCCGCATTGGCCCCCTTGAACAAATGGAAATTCCCGCCCCCCGTCGGCGAACCGCGCCGCTTATGCGCCGGCAGCATCGCCACCCCGAACGGGAATTTCGCATTGTTCTTGATGTTGGTGAGGTTCCCCGTGGTGTGCCAGATCATCGCCACCTTCCCCTCCAGGAAGTCGCGCGGCCCGGTACCCCAGGCCGAAATCCCGGTCGGATGGGACTTGTACTTGTTCATCAAATCGGCCCAGAACTGCAGCCCCTCCACCGCGGCATCGCTGTTGAAGAACGTCTTGCGCCCGTTATCCCCCGCCAGCTCGCCCCCGGCCTGCGCCACCATCCCCTGGTAGAGCCAGTAGGTGAACCCGTCGCCCGGGATCTCGATCCCCCAGCGCGTCACCCGATCCCCTTCGCGCTTCACCGCCTTGGCCGTCCACTCGCCGGTCTCTTCCCAGGTCGAGGGCCCCTTCTCCGGATCCAGCCCGATCTCCTTGAAGATCTCCTTGTTCCAATAGGCGACGATGGTGGAACGCTGGAACGGAATGCCCCAGACATGCCCATCGATCGTCCCATTGGCCAGGAACGCCGGGTAGAACGCCTTCAGCCACGCCTTGTCCGCGTCCGACGTCGCGATGCTGTCGAACGGGACAATCATCTCGTCATCCACTAGCGAATACGCATCCACCGCCAGCACCAGCGCCATCTGCGGCCCCTGCCCGGCCTTGGTCGCCGTCACCGCCTTGGTCAGCGTGTCGACATAGGAGCCGGCATAAGCCGGCTTCACCTTGATGTCGGCATTCGCGGCCATGAACTCCGCGCAGTAACCATCAATAATCTTCGTAATCGGCCCACCCACCGCAACGGGGAAGTAGAACTCGATCTCGGTGACGCCCTGCGCACCCACAACAGCAGGAGCGGCAAGCGTGGCGGCGGCGCTGCCCAGCAGCGTGCGGCGAGTGGTGGCGATCTGGCGCATGTTTCCCTCTTTTCAGGCTGATTCAGCAACACGCCGCCCGCTGGCGGCATCAAACAAATGCAAGTCGGCTCGATCGAACGCAAAATTCACCGCCGCCCCATCGGGCAGCCCGGCGCGGCCCGGCAGGCGCGCGAGCAGGCTCTGCCCATCCGCCAGCCGGCACGCCACCACGGTATCGGCGCCAAGATATTCGGCATGGGAGACCACCGCGGAAATCCCACCCGCCCCCAGCCGCAGTGACTCCGGCCGAATCCCGGCAATCCGCCCCCCGCCCTGCGGCCCAAGCACCGCCCCGGCGATCGCGCCCGACTCCGGCAGCCGGATCAGGTTCATCGGCGGCGTGCCGATAAAACTCGCCGCAAACGCCGTCGCCGGCGTCGCATACACATCGGCCGGCGGCGCATCCTGCTCGATATGCCCATCCCGCAGCAGCACCACCTGGTCCGCCATGCCCATCGCCTCGGTCTGGTCATGCGTCACATACAGCATCGTGATACCCAGCCGGCGCTGCAGCGCCAAAATCTCCCGCCGCATATCCGCCCGCAACTGCGCGTCCAGGTTCGACAGCGGCTCATCCATCAAACACACCGGCGCCTCGGCCACGATCGCCCGCCCCAACGCCACCCGCTGCTGCTGCCCACCCGACAACTGCCCCGGCCGCCGCGCCAACAAATGCCCGATCCCCAAAATCTCAATTGCCCGATCCAGCCGCCGCTTGCGATCCGCCGGCGCCACACTGCGCGCCTTCAGGCCGAACACAATATTCTCCGCCACATTCAAATGCGGAAACAACGCGTAGGACTGGAACACCATCGCCACCCCCCGCGCCGCCGGCGGCAGATTGGTCACATCCCGCCCGCCAATCTCCACCGTCCCCGCGGTCGCCGTCTCAAGCCCGGCCACAATGCGCAAACACGTCGTCTTGCCACAGCCGGACGGCCCCAGCAGCACACAAAACGAGCCCGCCTCAACCGTCAGCGACACCCCATCCAACGCGGCAACACTGCCCCAACGCCGCGCGACGTTGGTCAGGCGGACGGCGGCTCCAGCGCCGGCGGCGCGAGTCTGTTCGGCGTGCATCCCGTTGCTGATCTCCTACCCCTCCATAGCTTTGCACGATCGCCATGGCATGTGACAGTTCCATGGTAGCGCCCACTACCTCGACTCCGCCAGCCATCGCACGCGGAGGGCAGCACAATCGAAGGAAGGGAAGAAAGCGCTCCTTTTTTGGAAAAAAAGGAGCAAAAAACTTTTATCCACCTGGTGCGTACCGCTCTCGGCCATCTCGCAAGGGGAAGTCAACGGCAATGTCGCCAGAGAAAGTTTCTCCGGCTCCTTTTGTGTACTAAAACAACAACCTACCCCTACGAGTACCATCCAGCTTAGCATGAATGAAATCGCAACACGTTGCCATTGACGTCCACTCCCCTGATGGTAGACGCGGTACGCACCAAATGAATAAAAGTTTTTTGCTCCTTTTTTT
>CAIYPH010000055.1 GCA_903928045.1 uncultured Rhodospirillales bacterium | reverse complement strand
GTTTTTTTGGTTCTTTTTGTTCACAAAAAGAACACCCCTACCTTCCCCTCCAAATCTTGGACCTGCGTCCTAAACGCTTGACTCCCAACTCGGATTGGGGAATCTATGTGCGAACAAATGATGAACATATCCTCCATTCCCGCCGCCCTGCGCGCCCAGCTCGCGGCGCTTCAGCCGCCGTCCGGCCACGGCGTCTGGCCGTTCGGCGCGCCGGCGGTGGATGCCTGCCTGCCCGGCGGCGGCCTGCCGCTCGGCGTGCTGCACGAGGTCTCGGCCATGGGGATCGATGTCGAGGCCGGGGCGTCCGGCGCCGGCTTCCTCGCCTGCCTGGTGGGCGCCATCGCCCGCGGGCGCGAGGTGTTCTGGATCGGCCCCGCGGTGGCGGACCTGCACCCGCCCGGCCTGCTGACCTATGGGCTCGACCCCGGTCGCCTCGTCATGGTCGAGACGCGGGATGACGATGCCAGCCTCGCCGCCATGGAGGCGGTGCTGCGGGCCGGCGGGGCCGGCGCGGTGGTCGGCGAGGTCGGCCGGCTCGGCCGGGTGGCGGCGCGGCGGTTGCAGCTCGCCTGCCTCAAGCATGGCACCACCGGCTTCGTGCTGCGCCGCTGGCCGCACGGGCGCAAACCCATGGCCGAGGAACCCATCGCCGCGGTGACGCGCTGGGAAATCGCCCCCGCCCCCACGGCGATCATCGCCGGCACCCCCGGCCCCGCCCGCTGGCGCGTGCGGCTGGTCCATGCGCGCGGCGGCTTCGAGGGGGGATGGATCATGCAGGCGAGGGAAGGAGATCACGATGGGCCGCATCCTCTGCGTATGGTTGCCGGGCTGGCCGCTGCTGCGGCTGCGCCGGATGCCGGGAGAACACGAAGCGCCAGCTAAACCGGCCGCCACCGTCGAGACCCTCCACGCCGTCCGCCGCCTCGCCGCCGTCAACCCCGAGGCCGCCGCCGCCGGGCTCGCCCCCGGCCAGGCGCTGGCCGAGGCGCGCGCCATCTGCCCGGAACTCGATGTGCTGGACGCCGACCCAGGCGCCGATCGCGCCGCTTTGGCCCGCCTCGCCGCCTGGGCCGAGCGCTACACCCCCCTCGCCGCGCCCGACGTGCCGGACGGGCTGGTGCTCGACATCACCGGCTGCGAGCACCTCTTCGGCGGTGAACGCGGCCTCGCGGCCGATCTCTCCGCCCGGCTCATCCGCGCCGGGCTGGAACACCGCCTCGCGGTCGCCGGCACCCGCGGCGCCGCCTGGGCGCTGGCCCGCGCCGCCACCGCGCGGGGCACCTGCATCCACGCCGCGCCGGGCGCCGAGCGGGCGGAGCTGTCGCCGCTGCCGGTCGCCCTCCTGCGCCTCGATGCCCGCCTGGTCGCCGGCCTGCGCCGGCTCGGCCTGCGCAGCATCGGCGAACTCGCCCGCCAGCCCCGCGGCGAGCTCACCGCCCGCTTCGGCCCCACCCCGGTGCAGCGGCTCGACCAGGCGCACGGCGCCGCCGAGGAGGCCATCGCCTGGCCGCGCGCCCCGGAGCCCTGGGAGGCCCGCCGCGCCTTCGCCGAGCCGATCGGCACCGCGGACGACCTCACCCGCGCCCTCGCGGCGCTGGCCGCCCCCCTCTGCGCCCGCCTCGAGGCCGCCGAGCGCGGCGCCCACCGCTTCACCGCCATTTTCCTGCGCGTCGACGGCGCCCGCCCCGCCATCGCCATCGGCACCTCCTTGCCCGGCCGCGACGCGCCGCACATCGTCAAACTCCTCGCCGCCAAACTGGGCGAGATCGACCCCGGTTTCGGCATCGACGCCGCCATCCTCACCGCCGAGGACATCGCCCCCCACCGCCCGCCGCAACGCCGCCTCGATGACGGGCGCGAAGCCGCCACCACGCTCGCCGCCACCATCGACGGCCTGGCCAACCGCATCGGCCCCGACCACATCTGGCGCACCGAACCCTATGAAAGCCACGTCCCCGAACGCGCCGTCCGCCGTGTGCCGCCGATGACCGCCACCCGTCCGGCCTGGGAATACGACCCCTCCGCCGAACGCCCGATCCGCCTGCTCCGCCGTCCCGAGCCGGTGGAAGCCACCGCCCTGGTGCCGGACGAGCCGCCCATCCTGTTCCGTTGGCGCGGCGCGCTGCACCGCGTCCGCGCCGCCTCCGGCCCCGAACGCATCGCCGCCGAATGGTGGCGCCGCACCATGGACGACAGCCGCCCGGAAACCGACCTGGTGCGCGACTACTACCGCGTGGAAGACACCGAGGGCGCGCGCTTCTGGCTGTTCCGCGCGGGGCTGGAGGGGGCGCCGCGGTGGTTTTTGCATGGGTTGTTTGGGTAGGAAGCAAGCGCTTCTTTTTTGGAAAAAAGAAGCAAAAAATTTTTATCCGTTTGGGGAACGCCGCCTCGCAATCGCGTATCAAGAAAATTGTCTAATTCTGGTAAAAATGCCTTGACACTTATGGTCATATCAACGAAGTACGTCCTCACCAACCAGGAGCCACCGCCGACATGTCGTCCGCCTCCCCCGCCCCGAGCCACCCCGCCGGCCTTGCGGCCACGCTGGCGGTCGTGCGGCTGGTGATCGCCCTGGTGGAGCGCCTGTTCGCGGATATCGCCGATCTCCCGCCCAACCACCCCGATCGCCGGCTCCACGCCAGGCTGGTGGCGCACCTCGCGCGGGCCGAGGCGCAGATTCTCGCAGACATCGCGGTGGCCGCCCACGGCGCGACGCTGCCCCGGCGCGCACCCCACGCCCCCCCTCCGTCCCGCGCCGCCACCATGCGCCCCGCCCGGGCGCCGATGCGTGTTGGGCTGAGCACGCTCCGCCCAACACAACCCGGTCGCCGCGCCGCACGCGCGCCCCCACCCCTCGCGACATGGATTTCGCGAGGGGCACTTGCACGCCCTATTTGTTACGATTTAGCAACAAAAACAAACCCGCCGCCGCAAGTGGTCAGGACGGCTTCCTCCCATCGCTCACCTCTTCGAACTCGGCATCAACCACGCCGTCATCCGCCTTGCCGCCCGCGGTAGCGCCGGCTCCGGCCTCGGGCTGGTGCAACGCCTCGCCAAGCTTCGCCGCACTCTGGGTGAGGCGTTCGACGGCCTTGGTCAGCGCGTCATGGTCACTCCCCTCCATCGCCGCCTGGGCGGCGGTGACGGCGGCTTCGGCCTCGCTCCGCAGCGCCGCCGGCAGTTTCGCCCCGCCTTCCGCCAGGTGCTTGGCCACCTGGTGCATCAGCGCATCGGCATGGTTCCGCGATTCCACGAACGCCCGCCGCTTCTTGTCGGCCACCGCATTCGTCTCCGCCTCCTTGACCATGCGCTGGATCGCCGCCGCGTCGAGCCCGCCGCTCGACTGGATGCGGATCTGCTGCTCCTTGCCGGTCGCCTTGTCCTTCGCCTGCACCGCCACGATGCCGTCCGCGTCGATATCGAACGTCACCTCGATTTGTGGCATCCCGCGCGGCGCCGGCGCGATGCCGGTCAGGTTGAAATTGCCCAAAGCCTTGTTGTCGGCCGCCATCTCGCGCTCGCCCTGGAACACGTTGATGGTCACCGCGCTCTGGTTCTCCTCGGCGGTCGAGAATGTCTGGCTCTTCTTGGTCGGCACCGTCGTGTTCCGCTCGATCAACCGGGTGAACACGCCCCCGAGGGTCTCGATGCCCAGGCTGAGCGGCGTCACGTCAAGCAGCAACACGTCCTTGACGTCGCCTTTGAGGATGCCGCCCTGCACCGCCGCGCCGATCGCCACCACCTCGTCGGGGTTCACGTTACGCGCCGGCTCGCGCCCGAAGAACTGCTTCACCGCCTCGATCACCCGGGGCATCCGGGTCATGCCGCCGACCAGGATCACCTCATCGATCTCGCTGGATGTCACCCCGGCGTCCTTCAGCGCCGCCTTGCACGGCTCCATGGTGCGCAGGATCAGATCCTCCACCAGGGTCTCCAGCTTCGCCCGCGTCAACTTCATCACGAGATGCTTCGGCCCCGAGGCATCCGCGGTGATGAACGGGAGATTGACGTCGGTCTCCTTGGTGGCGGAGAGTTCGATCTTGGCCCGCTCGGCGGCTTCCTTCAGCCGCTGCAGCGCCATCTTGTCGCTGCGCAGGTCGATCCCCTGCTCGCGCTTGAATTCGGCCGCGAGGTAGTCGATCACCCGCGCGTCGAAATCCTCGCCGCCGAGGAAGGTGTCGCCATTGGTCGATTTCACCTCGAACACGCCGTCGCCGATTTCCAGCACGGAAATATCGAAGGTGCCGCCGCCGAGGTCATAGACCGCGATCCGGCCGCCCTTCTTCTTGTCGAGCCCATAAGCCAACGCCGCCGCGGTCGGCTCGTTGATGATGCGCAGCACGTCGAGGCCGGCGATCTTGCCGGCGTCCTTGGTCGCCTGGCGCTGGGCGTCGTTGAAATAGGCCGGCACGGTGATCACCGCCTCGGTGACGGTCTCGCCAAGAAACGCCTCGGCGGTCTCCTTCATCTTGCCGAGGATGAAGGCGCTGATCTGCGAGGGCGGGTAGGTCTTCCCCTTCGCCTCGACCCACGCGTCACCATTGTCGCCTCGCACGATCCCATAGGGCACCAGCCCCTTGTCCTTGGCCACCAGCGGATCGTCATAACGCCGGCCGATCAGGCGCTTGACGGCATAGATCGTATTGGTCGGGTTGCTCACCGCCTGACGCTTGGCGGATTGCCCGACCAGGCGCTCCCCGCTATCGGCGAAGGCGACAATGGAGGGTGTGGTCCGCGCCCCCTCGGCGTTCTCGATCACCCGGGCCTCCTGGCCGTCCATGATCGCGACGCAGGAATTGGTGGTACCGAGATCGATCCCGATGACTTTGCTCATGGTGACGCTCCTTTCGGGAACGCGAACGTGAACCTGGACATGTCAGCCGCCAGGTCGTCGGCGGAGCGTGGTGATTCCGGGCCATTTCCCGGCCGCCGCGTGATGCCGCAGCGGTCGGCCATACATAGATGCCGGGGGCTCAAACGGCGCAGCCCCGGAAACTACTCAGCCGCGCGCCCAACCGCTCGTCGCGTGATATTGCCGGAATGCACTGAGTAATTTCCGAGGCTTCTTCCCTGCTCCGCCAGCCCGATACTGGGCCAGCTGAGCCGAACCGCTGGCCATGTCAGGTGCGGAGGAACGGCTTTTGACGCATGCGAAACCATTATGAGGTCACACAATGCTGTTGGTCGGATCCGCTCTCGAAGGCTACGTAATCCACGCGCGTGACGGCAAGATCGGCAGTGTCACTGACCTGCTGTTCGACGACACGACCTGGAAGGTGCGATGGCTCGTGGTCGATACCGGGAACTGGCTGCCCGGACGCATGGTCCTGATCCATCCCTCCGCCATCCAGGAGGCCGACCACCGGCGTCAGGAGCTTGCTGTTCGGCTGACGAAAGCGCAGGTCAAGGACAGCCCGGATATTCTCCAGGACCGCCCCGTTTCACAACAAATGGAATCCGATCTCTACAGCTACTACGGGTGGGACCCGGTCTGGGGCAGCAGTTATTTTGGCCCTGGCGCGATGGCGTCGGCCCCGTACTACACGGACACCATGCTGCGCGAGCCCCCGGGCCTCGGATTGCGTCTCAATGATGGAGATCCGCATCTGCGCAGCATCAGCACCGTGAAGGGCTATCACGTCCACGCGACCGACGGTGAAATCGGCCATGTCGAGAACCTGCTGCTCGATGACGCCAACTGGCACATCAACTATCTCATCATCGACACGAAGAACTGGTGGTTCGGCCAGCACGTGCTCGTCTCGCCCTTCGCGGTGCGCGAAATCAGCTGGGCCGAGGAGGAAATCCGGCTCGATATCACCCGTGATCGCGTGAAGAACAGCCCGCCGTGGGACCCGATGGCCGAGATCGATCGTGCATATGAGCGGGAACTTCACGGCTATTACGGCTGGCCGGGCTACGGCTGGTAAGCCCACGCACAC
This sequence comes from uncultured Rhodospirillales bacterium, assembly GCA_903928045.1. Next base: position 2,864 of record CAIYPH010000055.1, on the reverse strand, counting down.
CGCTGAACGCCGCCGGCCGGCACGTTTCCGGAGCCATCGAAACGACGCGCGAGGTAACAGGGAGATGCCAAATGTCATGGTCGGCGCGGGATATGATGTGGTCGGAGGCGCTAACGATCCTGGCGCGCTCCGATCGGGTGCGCCAGGACGTCTTCTCACCGACCGCCGACGGCTGGGAGCCGGCGATCGACGTGCTGGAAACCGAGCTGGGGCTGCTGGCGATCGTGGCGCTCCCTGGCGTGCGGCGGGAGGATATGCAGCTCGCCATCGTCGATGGCGCGCTCCTGGTCCGGGGAGTGCGGCGCTGGCCGACGCTGCCCGGGCCGGCGCGGGTCCATCGCGTTGAGCTGCCGCATGGCCGATTTGAACGGCAGGTGCGTCTGCCACCCGGCACGTTTCAGCTTGGCGGCACCGATCACGTGGATGGATGCCTGAACGTCACATTGCGGAGGCTTGCCTGATGGATGCGTTGGACCCCAAGGCCGGCGAGCGTGCCAGCTCGCCTGGCACCCTGATCCTGGTCTCGATCATGGATACGGTCCTGCTGCCGGGGGTGGTGATGCCGTTGACCATCGCCAGCCCTGCCGCCGCGGCCGCGTTGCAGGAGGCGGCGCGAACCGACCAGCCGATCGCCCTCGTCCTGCAGCGCCAGCCATATAGCGAGACCCCGAGCCTCGCCGACCTGCACCCGATCGGGAGCGAGGCGCGCCTGTTGCGCTATTTCACCGGACGCGATGGATCGCACAACGCGATCATGCAGGGCGTCGGGCGTATCCGAATTGAAGCTGTTTTTGGCGAGGGATTGTACCCGACCGTCGATGTGCAGCGGATTATCGAGCCGCTCGACCACAGCACCGAGATCGACGCGCGCCTGCATCAGCTGCGCGAGCGTGGATTGGCGACATTGCGGCTGATCGAGCACGCTCCGGCGGAGCTGTCGTCGATGTTGCAATCGATCGACCAGGCCGGCGCGCTCGCCGATTTCGTGACCGGCATGCTCGATTTGTCGGTCGGCGAGAAGCAGGAGGTGCTGGAGACGATCGACCTGCTGCCGCGGCTCGACCGGGTGATCGCGCTGCTCGCCTATCGTCACGAGGTGCTGAAGCTCTCCCACGACATCGGCCAGCAGACCCGCGCGGCGATGGGCGGCCGCCAGCGCCAGTTCATGCTGCGCGAACAGCTCACGGCGATCCAGAAGGAGCTTGGCGAGGCCGATGACCAGGCCTCGGACATCAGCGACCTCAAGCAGAAGCTCGAACAGGCGGGGATGCCCGCCGATGTGACGGCGCAGGCAAGGCGCGAACTGCGCCGGCTGGAGCGGATGCCCGAAGGCGCCGCGGAAGCCGGGATGGTGCGGGCCTATCTGGAATGGCTGACGGAGCTGCCGTGGCAGATCGCGGCCGGGGCGCCGATCGACATTCCCGAGGCCCGCCGCGTGCTGGACGAGGACCATTTCGGCCTTGAGAAAATCAAGCGGCGCATCCTCGAATTCCTCGCCGTGCGCAAGCTCAATCCGGACGGCAAGGGCCCGATCCTGTGCTTCGTCGGCCCTCCCGGCGTCGGCAAGACGTCGCTCGGCCAGTCCATCGCACGGGCGGTGGGGCGCAAATTCGTTCGCGTCAGCCTCGGCGGCGTGCATGACGAAGCGGAGATCCGCGGGCATCGGCGCACCTATGTCGGGGCCATGCCGGGCAATATCATCCAGGCGATCCGGCGCGTCGGCGAGCGGGACTGCGTGCTGATGCTCGATGAGATCGACAAGCTCGGCGCCGGCGGCTTCCAGGGCGATCCGTCCTCGGCGCTGCTCGAAGTGCTCGATCCCGAGCAGAACGGCACCTTTCGCGACGCCTATCTCGGCGTGCCGTTCGATCTCAGCCGGGTGCTGTTCATCGCCACCGCCAATGTGCTGGACACCATTCCCAGCGCGCTGCGCGACCGGATGGAGGTGGTCCGGCTATCCGGCTACACCGCCGAGGAAAAACTGGCGATCGCGCGTCTGCATCTGATCCCGCGCCAGCTCAAACAGAACGGCCTGGCGGCCGATGCGCTGGTGCTCGACGATGCCGGTCTCAACCTGGTGATCGACGGCTATACCCGCGAGGCCGGAGTGCGCAACCTCGAGCGCGAGATCGGTGCGATTTTCCGCAATGTCGCGGTGCGCGTCGCCGAGGGGCTTGCGGAGCCCGTCGTGATCGACGCCGATGAAGTCGCCAAAATCCTCGGCGCGCGGGTGTTCGATGCGGATGTCGCCCAGCACGCCGCGCTGCCTGGCGTTGCAACCGGGATGGCCTGGACGCCGGTGGGCGGCGACATCCTGTTCATCGAGGCGAGCCGGATGCCCGGGCTCGGCAAGCTGATCCTCACCGGCCAGCTCGGCGATGTCATGAAGGAGAGTGCCCAGGCGGCGTTGAGCCTGCTTAAAACCCGCGCCGCCAGTTTCGGGATCGCCGCCGACGCATTCTCCACCAGCGACTTGCACGTTCATGTGCCGGCTGGAGCCACCCCCAAGGACGGCCCGTCGGCCGGCGTGGCGATGTATGTTGCGTTGGCGTCCCTGATGACCGACCGCGCGGTGCCACCGACCACGGCGATGACCGGGGAGATCAGCCTGCGCGGATTGGTGCTGCCGGTCGGCGGCATCCGCGAAAAAGTGTTTGCCGCGGCGCGCGCGGGGATCGACACGGTGCTGCTCCCCGCCCGCAACCGGCGCGACCTCGACGAGATTCCCGCCAGTGTTCGCGCCCGGCTGCGTTTCGTCTGGCTCGAGACCGTGGATGACGCCGTGGCGGCGACGATCGACCTCGCGCCGCTGCCGGACGTGGCTGCGTGATGGGGGGCTTGCGATAGGAAGGAAGCGCTTCTTT
>CAIYPH010000054.1 GCA_903928045.1 uncultured Rhodospirillales bacterium | reverse complement strand
TCGACGCGCCGTCCTTCCACACCGAGCACTGGCCGTCGAGCTTCTGGCCGCGCGTGGCACGGCCGGGCAAGGTGGTGCTGGAGGGCCGCTACGACCCGAAGGTGCTGGAAGAACTGAAGCGCCGCGGCCACAAGGCCGAGATGGGCGACCCCTGGAGCGAGGGCCGCCTCTCCGCTGCCCGGCTGGAGGCGGATGGGCAGATGTTCGCCGGCGCCAATCCGCGGGGCATGCAGGGGTATGCCGTCGGGCGCTGATCGCGGGCAGTGCGTGTTGCACCATGCGAGGAGCGACGATTGAGATTATCGCCAATCCGGCCTGAGCGCGCACGTGCGGTCACGCAGGTGTCACGCGACAATATGGCGAAGCTGCGCAAGCTGCCTGCTCGTGCCCGCGACACCCGGGCCATAACCTCTCGGTGGAGTTTTCGATGAACGCCGCACCACCGGCCGCAGCGTCGCAGCCGGCACCGCTCAAAGTGCTGGTGGTGGACGACGACACCGCGATTGCCGCAGGGCTGGTTGAATTCCTGGCGGCCATGGATATTGGCGCCATCGCGCGTTTGGATGTGCAGGCAGGCCTCCGGGCCATTCGCGATGATCCCGGGATCACGGTCGTGGTGTCCGACGTACGAATGCCGGGCCGCGACGGCATCAGCTTCGCGGCCGACATCGCCGCCGAGCGGACCGGGGCGGAGGCGGTGAGTGTCGTCTTGATCACCGCCTATACATCAGCCGCCGTTGCGGACGTGGTGGATCGCCAGCAGATTTTCGCGTTCCTGCAAAAGCCGTTTCGCCCGCAGGCGTTGCTCAAATTGGTCCGGCTGGCGCATGAGGCCACACTTGCCCGACGGTCTCAGACTGCCCGTGCCCCAGCGCCCGACGCGCCGGCGATGGCGATCCGGGCCCCGTCCGCTCCTGCCGACATCCTACAGGATGTTGCCGCCTCGATCCCCGCGGCAACGAGAGCGGCGCGCCGCGTGTGCACGCTCGCCGATTCCAGCGCCCAACTGGGTGCCCGCGCCGAAGGCACCCGTGACGTGCTCCGCCGGCTGGTCAACGCGGTGATCGCCGCCACCAGCGATGGAACCGTGCTCAGCCTATCGGTTCTGGATTGCGGGCCCGACGTCGAATTCCGGATCGACATTACGCCCGCCATGCTGGGAAATGTCGCGGCGAACGCGACGCATCTGAATATTGAAACCGCGCTGGCTTCGCTGGTTAGCATTCAGGATGATGTCCGGCAGATTGACGGGCGGCTGATTTTCGCGCCATTTCCCACCGCCGTCGCCCTGAGCGGCAGCTTGTTCATCGCACGACCAGAGACGGTGGCGGGAACCTGACGATGGAACCAGCCGCGCCAGGCGCTGCCGGAAGGCCGGGCTGGCGCTACTACGCAATCCTGGCCGCGGCGATGATCTCGACGCTGGCAGGCCACACGGTGATCGAAGCGCAAATCGAGCAACGCATACTGCGCGACGCCACGGAGGAGGTCGAGCATGCGCTCGGCCACGAAACGACCCACATCGTCGACACGCTGCATGACCATATGACGCGCTACGAGACGCTGAGCGCGATCGGCGATTTCGTCACGGTTGCCATCATGTCGGGCGAAACGCGGACGCATGAGCAGGGTCTCGAGCGCTTGCGCGTCATTGTCGGACAGCCCGGCAATGATGTCATCCAAGTCGGCGGCATAGATTCCCACGGAATATCCCTGTGGTCTACCGAACCGTCCCTCGCGCCTGGCCTGGATATGTCCGACCGCGAGCATTATCGCGCCATCGCCATCGACGGCCGTGACTCGATTTTCGGCCGTCCGGTGATCGGACGCGCCACCGGCCGATTGACGGTCCAGTATGCCCATGCGACGCGCGACAAAGGCGCACTCCTAGGGGTCACCGTGGTTTCGATCGATCCGCACGGGTTGGTCGATTCGCTCGGGGCAAGCAAGTCGAGCACATTGTTGCGGAAAATGGGGCATGCCGTACTGCGCACCGACGGCACGCTGCTCGGCGCCTCGAGCGCGCCTGTGCCGGGTGCCAATCTGCGACTGGACCAGATTGCCGCAGGTGCAAGCGTTATCGCCAATGTAACTGAGGAAGGGGGCCGAGCCTTTTTGGTCGCGGCGGCGCGCGCACGCGTTGGCGACCTCGTCGTGCTCGCGAGCATGCCCAGCGCGGAAATCACGGTTTTGGCTGAGCAATCGATCCGGCGCGCGAAGCTCGTCGGCTACCTCGCCACGGCCACCCTCCTCGGCGCCATTGCCCTGCTCGGCTTGTTGTGGCGTAGCCACCAGCGCGCGCAGTTGGCACGCTTGCAGGCCGTGCTGTCGGCAGAGGGGTTCGCGCGATTGCGCGAATTGGCGGAGAACATCCGCGAGGTCGTCATCGTCTGGCGGGTAAGCCCGGACGGTGCGCGGGTATTCGAATATGTCTCGCCGCAATCAAGCCGGGAACTCGGAATCCCCGCCGGCGAACTGCTGGGCAACCCGAAACTGCTGCAGCCGCATCGTGACGATGCGGCCAAGATGCGCGCGCGTATGCGCGGGCTGCTGCACGGCGACCCCAGCGGCGGGCTTGAATATCGCATCGTGCTGCCGGACGAAACGGTGCGCTGGATTGATATCACATCGCGGCCAATCGGGTCGGTCATCGAGGACGGCGTGGTGATTCGCCGCTTCATCACCTGCCTCCACAACGTCACCGAGTACCGCATTCTCCAGGACCGACTGCGGGAGACGACGCACCGCCTCGAAGAACTGACAACCGAGAGCCCATGCGTGCTGTACCAGCTGGAAGCCGCGATGGTCGACGGGCAGTTCCGCATCACCTCGGTCCCGTATGTCTCACGCAGCATCGTGCGCCAGAGCGGCTACACCGCGGAACAGCTCGCGGAGATCGGCGCCATGGCCAGGATGCTTCCTGGCGACGCATTCGTGGCCCGCAATGAAATGCTCGCCCGCGCGATGCGCGAGGACGAGGCCACCCTTGATTATCCTATGCGCCGCGCCGACGGCAGGCTGATATGGGTGCGTGACATGGTTCGGGTCAGCGAGCGACGGGTCGGCTCTTGCATACTCACCGGTTTCGCCATCGACATCACCCGCGAGAAGGAATTCAGCGACTTCCTGGATGAAGCCTCCAAACTCGCGTCGCTCGGCGAGATGGCCGCGGGAATCGCCCACGAGCTCCATCAACCTTTGGCGGCAATCTCGCTCAACGTTGAGCTGATCGGCCTGGAACTACCCGACGAGCCGCCACGGACGGCAAGAATTCGGGAGCGGCTGGAAAAAATCATGGCACTGGTGGACCGCAGTGCAAACGTGATCCGTCATATCCGGGAATTCAGCCGCAG
>CAIYPH010000053.1 GCA_903928045.1 uncultured Rhodospirillales bacterium | reverse complement strand
GCCAAGCATTGATGATCGAGAAGCTGTTTTCCCCGCTGCGCCTGGGGCGCCAGACTCTGCAACACCGCGTGGTGCTGGCGCCGTTGACCCGGATGCGGGCGAACCCGGATGGCAACGTGCCGACGGCGATGAATGCGGCCTATTACGCCCAGCGCACCACGCTGGGCGGGCTGCTGATCGCGGAGGCGACGCCGGTGTCGTGGCAGGGGCATGGGCATCCGAATGTGCCGGGGATCCATACCGAAGCACAGGTCGAGGCGTGGAAGCTGGTGACCTCGGCGGTGCATGCCAAGGGCGGGGTGATCTACCTGCAGCTTTGGCATACCGGGCGGGTGTCGCATTCCAGCCACCAGAAGGATGGCGGGCCGCCGGTGGGGCCTTCGGCGATCGCGGCCGAGGGGATGACGATCAGCGCGCAGTTCAAGCCGGTGCCGTACGAGATGCCGCGGGCGTTGGCACTGGAGGAAATCCCGGGGGTGATCGAGAGCTACCGGCAGGCCGCGGCGAACGCCATCGCGGCGGGGTTCGACGGGGTGGAGATCCACGGCGCCAATGGCTATCTGCTGGAGCAGTTCCTGCATTCCTACAGCAACAAGCGCACCGACCGGTATGGCGGCAGCATCGAGAACCAGTGCCGGCTGTATCTGGAGATCGCCGCGGCGATCGTTGGCGAGATCGGGGCGGATCGGACGGGGATCCGGCTGTCGCCCTGGGGGATTGCCAATGACAGCTTCGAGGCCGATCCGCTGACGCTCTACAGCCATCTGATCAGCGAGTTGGCAAAATTCGATCTGGTCTATCTGCATCTGATCGAGCCACGGGCTAGCGGCACGGGGAAGGCCGATATCTTCCGCGAAGATCAGCCTTCGGCGGCGGCTTTGTTCCGCAAATTATGGCAGAATGTTCTGATCGATGCCGGTGGTTTCGATCGCGAGGGGGCGCTGGAGGCTGTGCGCGCCGGGCGGGCCGATGCGGTGGCGTTTGGGCGGTTCTTCATCTCGAACCCGGATTTGGTGGAGCGGCTTCGGGTGGAGGCGCCGCTGACGCCGTATTACAGGCCGACGTTCTATGGCGGGGCGGAGAAGGGCTACATCGACTATCCGGCGATGGGCCAATAGCGGCCTATTTCGGCTGACGGCGCAGTTCGGCGCGGATCGCGGCAGCGAGTTCGGGATTGGCGCGGCGCAATTGCGCAGCGCGCAGAGCGTCGGCGGTGCCGGGGCTGGACGCCAGCTCCCAACGTTCCAGGAACAGCAGGTCCTCCGCTGCCTTGGCAGTTTTGGCCGAGGCGATTGCGGTGCGCAACGCCTGGGTCAGCGGAGTGGACAGCATGTCGGTCAGGGTGGTGGCGGTAGGCATTCGGTACTCTTTTGGCTCGGTCGTCCCCGGGCAATCCGGGACGCGGACATAGCGCGCCCCGTGCTTTCTTGCACTGGCTGCTCGATGATATTTCGATCATGTCAGCCAATAGTGACCGAAGTGTGAACGAGGGGGCTGCTCTGCAACCCCCTCGATCCCGTCTGCCTAGTAGCGGTAGAGGTCGTGCTTGAACGGGCCGTTGACGGCGGCGCCGATATACTCGGCCTGCTTCTGCGACAGCTTGGTCAGCTTGGCGCCGACCTTCGCCAGATGCAGGGCTGCCACTTTCTCATCGAGGCGCTTGGGCAGGGTGTAGACCTGCAGGCCGTACTTGCCGGGGGCGGCTTCCCACAGTTCGATCTGCGCCAGCACCTGGTTGGTGAAGCTGGCGGACATCACGAAGCTGGGGTGACCGGTGGCGTTGCCGAGGTTCACCAGGCGGCCTTCGGACAGCAGGCTCAGGCGCTTGCCGTCGGGGAACAGCTCTTCGTCGACCTGCGGCTTGACGTTGTCCCACGGGTAGTTGCGCAGGGCCTCGACCTGGATCTCGCTGTCGAAGTGACCAATGTTGCAGACGATGGCGCGGTGCTTCATGGCGCGCATGTGGTCGATCGTGATCACGTCCACGTTGCCGGTGGCGGTGACGAAGATGTCCGCATGCGGCGCGATCTCGTCCATGGTGGTGACCTGGTAGCCTTCCATCGCGGCCTGCAGGGCGCAGATCGGATCGACCTCGGTGACCATGACGCGGCAGCCGGCCTGGCGCAGGCTGGCGGCCGAGCCCTTGCCGACGTCGCCGAAGCCGTTCACCACGGCGACCTTGCCGGCCATCATCACGTCGGTGCCGCGGCGGATGGCGTCGACCAGCGATTCGCGGCAGCCGTAGAGGTTGTCGAACTTCGACTTGGTGACGCTGTCGTTCACGTTGATCGCGGGCACCTTCAGGGTGCCGGCCTTGGCCATTTCCCACAGGCGGTGCACGCCGGTGGTGGTTTCCTCGGAGATGCCGCGGACGTCCTTCAGCATCTCGGGATACTTGTTGTGCATGAGCTGGGTGACGTCACCGCCGTCGTCCAGGATCATGTTCGGGGTCCAGCCGTCCGGGCCGCGGACGGTCTGTTCGATGCACCACCAGAACTCCTCCTCGTTCATGCCCTTCCAGGCAAAAACCGGGGTGCCGGCGGCGGCGATGGCGGCGGCGGCGTGGTCCTGCGTGGAGAAGATGTTGCAGGAGGACCAGCGCACGGTGGCGCCGAGGTGTTCCAGGGTCTGGATCAGCACGGCGGTCTGGATGGTCATGTGCAGGCAGCCGACGATGCGGGCGCCGGCGAGCGGCTTGGCGGCGCCGTATTCCTCGCGGATGGCCATCAGGCCGGGCATTTCGTCCTCGGCCATCGAGATTTCTTTGGCTCCCCAAGCGGCGAGGGAGATGTCTTTGACCTTGTAGTCTTCGGGTGCGGGCATGCGGGGCTCCTGGGTTCGGCGGGCCGCTATATAAGGAGATTGTTATATGTGCAAGTGACGGTTCCGGGAGGCTCGGCTGTGTCTCTGTGCTTATAGTTTCGATATCGGAACAATTGGGGCGCGAGTTTGCGACTCAGGTCTGCCCCGTCAGCGACATCGTCGGAAACGGGGGACGACCGCGCGGGGCGGTGCGAGGGGGGGTTGGCTGGGGCTGAGATGGGTTGGCCGGGGCCAGCATTGCCGATGCGCGATGCGCATACGCGGGGCGCGGGCCTTTGGCGCGCGGATAGCGCGGGTACGGACGCGGCGCGGGCGTGGCGTTGCGGTGCCACGCGGTGCGGGGGTGGAGCGCAGGGGCTCTGGGGGGGTTGGGAGCGGGGCGGGCTGCGGCGGAAGTTCGCCATTGCGCCAGGCGGTGAAGAGTTGATCGAGCGCGGCGAAGAGGCGGCGCAGTTGCAGCCAGAGCAGGAAACTGGACGCAGTTGTGGCGAGGGTTCCGTGCAGCGAGGTGAGGAGGCGGTCCCATGCGTTCATAACGTGATATATAACGATCAACCGCAACAATGCAAGAGGTAAAAACAAAAAACTTGCAGATTTTTTAACTTCGGTGCCGGGGCCCTGTTGAACGCGGCGCTTGTGCCGGCTTTCGTGCGCGTGTCAGATTGGCGTCGTCGCGAGGAGGCAACGATGCGAGCAACGGCAACGGCGGTTTCGGCTTTGCTGATCATGTGTGGCCAGGCCTGGGCCGGACCATTGCCGGATGGCGGGGTGACCGCCGACGAGGTTGCCGCCCGGATGCGGGCGATCGGCATGCCGGTCGAGATGGCGAGCGACAAGGACGGTGATCCGCTGATCCGCAGTAGCCTCGATGAGGCTAAGACCAGCGTCTGGTTCTATGAATGCAATGCCAAGCGGCGTTGCCATTCCATCCAGTTTGCTGCCGGTTGGAGCGGAGTGGGGACGTCAGCAAGCCAGATTGCCGAGTGGAACCGCACGAAACGCTTCGGGCGCGCCTATCTGGATCGACAGGGCGATCCGTGGGTCGAGATGGACGTGGATCTGGAGCACGGCGCCACCACGGAAGCGCTGGCCAACAACATCACGCGTTGGCAGCTCGCGATGCGGACGTTCAAGACCTATATCGGGAGGTAGCAGGCACCGTTTCCGGCGCCTGCCGCCCGGCTGCTCAGGTATTCATCGCGTCGAAGAAGTCCTGGTTGGTCTTGCTGTATTTCAGCTTGTCCAGCAGGAAGTCCATCGAATCCATCGGGCCCATCGCGTTGAGGATACGGCGTAGCACCCACATCTTCGACAGCGTGCCACGATCGACCAGCAGCTCTTCCTTGCGGGTGCCCGACTTGGTGATGTCGATGGCGGGGAAGGTGCGCTTGTCGGACAGCTTGCGGTCGAGGATGATTTCCGAGTTACCGGTGCCCTTGAACTCTTCGAAGATCACTTCGTCCATCCGGCTGCCGGTATCGATCAGCGCGGTGGCGATGATGGTCAGCGAGCCACCTTCTTCGATATTGCGCGCGGCGCCGAAGAAGCGCTTGGGGCGCTGCAACGCGTTGGCGTCGACACCGCCGGTCAGCACCTTGCCGGACGAGGGAACGACCGTGTTGTAAGCGCGGGCCAAGCGGGTGATGGAGTCCAGCAGGATCACCACGTCGCGCTTGTGCTCAACCAGGCGCTTGGCCTTTTCCAGCACCATTTCGGTGACCTGCACGTGGCGGGTTGCCGGTTCGTCGAAGGTGGAGGCCACGACCTCGCCCTTCACGGTGCGGGCCATGTCGGTGACTTCCTCGGGGCGCTCGTCGATGAGCAGCACCATGAGGAAGACTTCGGGGTGGTTATGGGCAATGGCGGTGGCGATATTTTGCAGCATCACCGTTTTGCCGGTGCGCGGCGGCGCCACGATCAGCGCGCGCTGGCCCATGCCGATGGGGGTGATGAGGTCGATCACCCGCGGCGTCATATCCTTTTGCGGGCCTTTGGCGACGGATTGGAAGTTCTCCATTTCCATCTTGAGGCGGCGGTCGGGGTAGAGGGGCGTTAGGTTGTCGAAGTTGATCCGGTGTTTCACCGCGTCGGGCGGTTCGAAATTGATGGTGTTGAGCTTGAGCAGGGCGAAGTAGCGCTCGCCATCCTTGGGCGCGCGGATCTGGCCTTCGACGCTGTCGCCGGTGCGCAGCGCGAAGCGGCGGACCTGGCTGGGCGAGACGTAGATGTCGTCCGGGCCGGGGAGATAATTGCTCTCGGCGCTACGGAGATAGCCGAAGCCGTCCGGCATGATTTCGAGGGTGCCGGAGCCGAAGACACTTTGCTCGGCCTCGGCGAGGTTTTTCAGGATCGCCACCATCATGTCCTGCTTGCGCAGGGAGGAGGCGTTCTCGATGTTGAGGGATTCGGCGAAACTCAGGAGTTCTGCCGGCGGTTTTGCCTTCAAATCGGCGAGATGCATTCGGTCGCCTCAAACATGCCGACGGGCGGGGCCCGTTGGGCAGGGGGGAATAAGGGGCAGGTTCGAGCGGGATGAGTTGGCTCGGTTGCCTTCCTCGGATCGAGCCAGCCGCGATGCGGAGGGATCGAAAAATTGGCGAGGACGGCGCTGTCCCGGAGGGGAGGGGGTCGGGCACGCTTCCAGGAAGGGACGCGAATACGCGCTCGAACGAGGGGCAGGTTAGGCGGGGTGTTCCGTCGCGTCAACCGGCTCTTACGACTCACGCGGTTGCAGGGGCAGCGGGCCGCCACTACGCTGTCCCTCAGATGGGGCGGGTTAACGCGATTTCAACACCCACTGGTACAGGAGAAACGTCCATGTCCGGCACTGGAACGGTTGCACGGCAGGCCAGCGTGGCGATTGTGGGCGCTGGCGACTACATCGGGGCGGCGATTGCGCGCCGTTTCGCGGCTGGGGGGTATCTCGTCGTTTGCGGCAGGCGCAATGCAGAGAAGCTTGAGCCGCTGGTCAATGAGATCACCGCGGCGGGGGGGCGGGCGATCGGGCTCAAATGCGACACGCGAGCGGAGGCGGAGGTCACGGGGTTTCTCGATGCCGCCGATGAAGCGGCGCCGCTGGAGGCGGTGATTTTCAACGTCGGCGGCAACGTGAATTTCCCCATTCTGGAGACCACGGAGCGGGTATTCCGCAAAGTGTGGGAAATGGCTTGCTATGGCGGGTTTCTCACCGGGCGGGAGGCGGCGCGGCATTTGCTTGCGCGCGGGCGGGGTAGCATCATTTTCACCGGCGCGACCGCGAGCCTGCGCGGCGGCAGCGGGTACGCGGCGTTTGCTTCCGCCAAGTTCGGGTTGAGGGCGATCGCGCAAAGCATGGCGCGCGAGCTCGGGCCAAAGAACATCCATGTCGCGCATCTGGTGATCGATGCCGGGGTGGATACCGCCTGGGTGCGGGAGCGGATCGCCGCGCGCGGGGCGTCGGAGCGGCTGGAGCCGGGGCATCTGGTGGATCCGGCCTCGATCGCCGAGGTCTATTGGCAGTTGCATCAGCAGCCGCGCGATGCGTGGACGCATGAGCTCGATATTCGCCCATCCGTGGAAAAATGGTGAACGATATGAGGGACGTGGAGTTCCATTTCGATTTCGGCAGCCCCAATGCCTATCTCGCGCACCGGGTGATCCCGGCGATTGAGGCGCGGACAGGCGCGGTGTTCCGCTATCTGCCGGTGCTGCTGGGGGGCGTGTTCCGTGCCACCAACAACCGCTCGCCGATGGAGGCTTTCGCCGGCATCCGCAACAAGCCGGAGTATCAGCGGCTGGAAATGCAGCGTTTCATCTCCAGGCACGGCTTGGGGGAGTTTCGGCGCAATCCGCATTTCCCGGTCAATACGCTGCAGATCATGCGGGGCGCCGTGGCGGCGGAGGCGGATGGCACTCTCGCCCCCTATGTTGCGGCGGTCTACCGCGCGATGTGGGAGCAGGAATTGAAGATGGACGAGCCGGATGTGATCAAGGCGGCGCTCGATGCCGCCGGGCTGGATGGTGGCCACACGCTCGCCCGCATCGGGGACGCTGCGGTGAAGGCGGCGCTGATCGCCAATACCGAGGCCTCCGTGGCGCGCGGCACGTTCGGTTCGCCGACGTTTTTTGTTGGCGATCAGATGTGGTTCGGCAAGGACAGTCTGCGCGACGTCGAGGAGGCGATTATCGCGGGGTGAAGGGAAGCGCTCTCGCCTATCCGCGGGGAGTATGCCAACGGCATGGAACGGAGCAAAAAGTTTTTTTGGTTCTTTTTGTTCCGCGGAACAAAAAGAACACCCGTCCCCCTACCTCAGTGCCCCGAATTCGCCCCCGAGAAATCCGGCGCCTCCAGCCCCGAGGCTGCCAGTTGTTCCACCAGCGCCGCCTTCAGCCGCTCGAGCCCGGCCTCCGAGTTGGCCTCGCAGCGCGCCACCAGCACCGCCTGGGTGTTGGAGGCCCGCAGCAGCCACCAGCCATCGGCGGTGGAAACGCGCACCCCGTCATTATCGGCCACCTTGGCGCCGGCGGCCTTGAGGCGGGCGGCGACTTCCTCGATCACCGCGAACTTGCGCACATCGTCGCAGTTGAAGCGCAGTTCCGGGGTGTTGATCACCTGCGGCAGCGCCTCGCGCACCGCGGAGAGCTTGCCCGGCATGCGGGCGACGATGCCGAGCAGGCGGACGCCGGCGTAGAGCGCGTCGTCGAAGCCATACCACTTGTCGTTGAAGAAGATATGGCCAGACATCTCGCCGGCCAGCGGACAGCCGGTCTCGGCCATTTTCGCCTTGATGAGGGAATGCCCGGTCTTCCACATCAGCGGAACCCCGCCGGCACGCGCCACCTCGTCGAACAGCACCTGGCTCGCTTTCACGTCGGCGATGATGGTGGCGCCCGGGTGGGTCTTCAGCACGTCGCGCGCGAGAACCACCAAAAGCTGGTCGCCGAACATCATGGTGCCGCTGTCATCGACCACGCCGATGCGGTCTGCATCGCCGTCGAAGGCGATGCCGAGATCGGCGCCGCGGGCGCGCACCTCATGGATCAGCGCCTCCACGTTCTTCAGCACCGTCGGGTCCGGGTGGTGATTGGGGAAGGTGCCGTCGATTTCGGGGTAGAGCACGGTGTGATTGCCCGGCAGCTTCTTCACCAGCCGCTCCAGCACCGCACCGGCGGCGCCGTTGCCATTGTCCCACACCACGTTGAGCGCGCGCGTGCCGCCGTCCCAGTCTTTCACCAGACGGTCGATATATTCCTCGGAGATGTCGATGGTGCGCACCGCGCCAGCGCCCTCGGCCACGACGTCCCCGGCGGCGGCCATGCGGCCGAGATCGGTGATCTGCTTGCCAAAGAAAGGCTTGCCAGCGAGCATCATCTTGAAGCCGTTGTAGTTCGGCGGATTATGGCTGCCGGTCAGCATTACCGCGCCGCCGGTCTTGCCGACGGTGGCGGCGTAATACAGCATCGGCGTCGGGCCGAGGCCGATGCGTGTCACATCCATCCCCGAGGCGCGCAGCCCGGCGACCAGCGCCGCTTCCAGCGAAGGCGAAGACACCCGCCCATCATAACCGACCGCGACCGTGGTCCCCCCATTGCGCGCGACGACGGTGCCGAAGCAACGGCCGATGGCGAAGGCATCCGCCTCATGCAGCGTCTGCCCGACGATGCCGCGGATGTCGTACTCCCGCAGAACGGTGGGGTTGAACTCGTGAATGAAGCTCATGATGATTGCCTGCCGCTGGAATGGGTGAGTTGAGGGTTAAGGGAGGAAGAAAGCGCTTCTTTTTGAAAAAAGAAGCAAAAACTTTTCTATCCGTTTGCTGCGGAGCTAGCCGGAGAGGCCGCGCCGCCCACGGATAAAAGTTTTTTTGGTTATTTTTTAAAAAAAGAAACGCGTCCTTCCTACCCACCCCTAAACGTAATTCTTGAGAAACGCCGCAACCTGCGTCGCCATGTCCGGCCGCTTCAGCGCAAACGCGATCTGCGCCTCGAGGAAGCCGATCTTGTCGCCGCAATCGAACCGCCGCCCTTCGTAGCGCAGCCCGTGGAACGGTACCTGGCCGATCAGCTTCGCCATCGCGTCGGTCAGCTGCACCTCGCCGCCGGTGCCCCGTTCGAGCATGCCGAGATACTGCATCACCTCCGGCCGCAGCACGTAGCGGCCGATGATCGAGAGGTTGGAGGGCGCGTCCTCCGGCTTCGGCTTCTCCACCAGGCCCTTGACCTCGACGAGGCGGCCATCATCGGCGCCGATGTCGAGAATGCCGTAGCGGTTGGTCTGGTCGCGCGGCACCTCGGTGACCGCCACCACGCAGCCGCCGGTCTGGTAATAGGCCTCGGCGAGCTGCTGCGTGCAGGGGGTCTCGGACAGCACGAGATCGTCAGGCAGCAGGATGGCGAAGGGATCGTCGCCGACGAAAGCGCGCGCACACCAGATGGCGTGGCCAAGCCCCATCGGCTCCTGCTGGCGGACGGTGACGATCGAGCCCGGCGGCAGCTGCGCGTCGCGCAGCATGCGCAGCTCGGCCTCCTTGTTGCGCATCTTGAGCGTGGCCTCGAGCTCATAGGCGATGTCGAAATGCTCGACGATCGCCGTCTTGCCGCGGCCGGTGACGAGGCAGAACTGCTGGATCCCCGCCGCCCGCGCCTCCTCGATCGCGTACTGGATCAACGGCTTGTCCACCACCGGCAGCATCTCTTTGGCCATCGCCTTGGTGGCGGGCAGGAAGCGCGTGCCGAGCCCGGCGACGGGTAGGACGGCCTTGCGAAGCGGTTTGGTCACGGGGGGCATCCTTCGTCTGTGCTACGGCGGCATTATTCACCACAGGCGGCCGAATTATGGCACATCCCTGTGTTAACAAAAACGTCATGCGGCTCACCCCAGCAACACGTCCCGCGCCTGATTGATGCGGGCCGCCAGCCAATCGGAGCCGCCATGGTCCGGGTGTGCCGCCTGCATGAGCCGGCGATGGGCCGCGCGGATGGCGGCCTCGTCGGCGCCGGGCTTCAGACCGAGCACCTCATAGGCCTCCGCCCGGCTCATCGGGCCGGATGCCCGCGCCGCCCCGCCCGGCTTGGCC
This sequence comes from uncultured Rhodospirillales bacterium, assembly GCA_903928045.1. Next base: position 2,094 of record CAIYPH010000053.1, on the reverse strand, counting down.
CGCTGCTCCACCACCCAGGACCACACCAGCGGCCCCAGCATCACCAGCGCCCAGATCGCCGTCATCCCCCGGCCGGAGAACAGCAGCATCGCCGCCAGCAGCATGCCGCCGATCGCGCCCACCCAGATCCCGAGCGTCTTGAGCGTGCGCACATTGGCCTTGGAGAACATCCCCAGCGCCGCCAGCACCGCACCGAGGCACAGCGCACCGAGAAGCAGCGCCACCATCGCGCCTATCCCGCCTGGCGCAGAGCGTGCGCCTGCTGCGCCGCCACCGCCGAGACGTTGAGGATGCCGCGCGCCGTCACGCTCGGCACCACCACATGCACCGGCTTGCTCATCCCCAACAGCAGCGGCCCCACCGGCAGCCCGTCCACCGCCGCCTTGAGCAGGTTGAACGCGATGTTGGCCGCATCCAGCGTCGGCATCACCAGCAGGTTCGCCGTCCCCTCCAGCCGGCTATCCGCCACCGCCCGATGGCGGATCGTCTCCACCAGCGCCGCGTCGGCGTGCATCTCGCCGTCGATCTCCAGCTCCGGCGCCCGCGCCCGGATCAACCCCAGCGCCGTCCGCATCTTGCGCGCGCTCGGCGAGTTCGACGCCCCGAACGACGAATGCGACAGCAGCGCCGCCTTGGGCACGATGCCGAAGCCCCGCACCGCCTCGGCCGCCAGCAGCGTCATCTCCGCCACCTGCTCCGCCGTAGGATCGACATTCATGTAGGTGTCGCAGATGAAAAGCTGGCCCGCCGGCAGGATCAGGCAGGACAGCGCATAGAGCCGCGACACCTCCGCCCGCTTGGGGATGATCGGCATCACATCCAGCATCTGCTGCCACCAGTCGGTCGAGCCGCCGCAAATCGCCGCATCCACCAGCCCGGCCTCCAGCATCATCGCCGCCGCCACCGAGCGCCGCGTGTGCATCCGCCGCTCCGCCGCCACCGGCGGCGTCCCCCGCCGCCCCACCAGCGCCTGGTAGCGCGGCACCAGCGGCGCGAAATACGCCGCATCGGCCGCGGGATCGAGGATCTGCACGCTGCCGCCGAGGTCCATCCGCAACCCCATGTCGCGCACCATCCCCTCGATCACCGCGCGGCGCCCCAGCAGGATCGGCTCGGCGATCCCGTCATCCAGCACCGATTGCGCCGCCCGCAGCACCCGCTCATCCTCGCCCTCGGCATAGACGATGCGTGCCGGCGCCGCCTTCGCCGCCTCGAACACCGGGCGCATCAACTGGCCGGAGCGGAACACGAAGCGCTCCAGCTCCCGCTGATACGCCACGAAATCGGCGATCGGCCGCCGCGCCACCCCGCTCTCCATCGCCGCCTTCGCCACCGCCGGCGCGATCTGCAGGATCAGCCGCGGATCGAACGGCTTCGGGATGATATACTCCCGCCCGAACACCGGCGCCGCCCCGCCATAGGCCGCCGCCACCACCTCGGAGGCCTCCACCCGCGCCAGCTCGGCGATCGCCTCAACGGCCGCCAGCTTCATCGCCTCGTTGATCGTCGTCGCCCCGGAATCCAGCGCGCCGCGGAAAATGAACGGGAAGCACAGCACGTTGTTGACCTGGTTCGGATAATCGCTCCGCCCCGTCGCCACGATCGCGTCCGGCCGCGCCGCGCGCACCGCTTCGGGCAGAATCTCCGGCTCCGGATTGGCCAGCGCCAAAATCAGCGGCTTCGGCGCCAGCTTGTGCAGCCACTCCGCCTTCAGCACCCTGGGCGCCGACAGCCCCATGAAGATATCGGCCCCATCCAGCACATCGGCGAGCCCCCGCGCATTGGTCTCCCGCGCATAGAAGGACAGCCGCTCATCCAGCCCCTCCCGCCCCGCGAAAACCACGCCCTTGATGTCGGTCAGCCACACATTCTCCGGCTTCAACCCCATCGCCACCAGCAGATCGACGCAGGCCAGCGCCGCCGCCCCGGCGCCCGAGGTCACCAGCTTCACGTCCTCCAGACGCTTGCCCTGCAACACCAGCCCGTTGCGCACCGCCGCCGCCACCGTGATCGCCGTGCCGTGCTGGTCGTCATGGAACACGGGAATGCCCATCCGCCCGCGCAGCTTGTCTTCTATATAGAAGCACTCCGGCG
>CAIYPH010000052.1 GCA_903928045.1 uncultured Rhodospirillales bacterium | reverse complement strand
GTTTTTTTGGTTCTTTTTGTTCACAAAAAGAACACGCTTTCCTCCTGCCCTGAACGCCCCTCATCCCCCCGGCGCGGTCTCGAAAATCTCATCCCCATCGGGCAGCACCACCCAGCTCTGCTTGCTCCGGGTCCATAAATGCCGGGTCGGCCGCAGCCAGGACGTATCATCCAGCGTCCCGCCGCGCACGATCCGCTGCGTGCCCGGCGGTTCGCTGCCGAACTTCGGCCCTCCGGAGATACATATGCCGCAATCCGGGCAGGCCCAGCGCGTTTTCTGCCGCCCGCTTGCGGTCACGCCGCCCGGCAGGCCCACCAGCGCCTTCCCGCTCAAGTGGAACGCCCCCGCCGGCACCACCACGCCGATCGAGAAGGCGCTGACCGTGGCGCGCTGGCAGTCGGTGCAGTGGCAGGTATAGACCGAGACGGGCGCTTCGGTGATCCGGTAGCGCACCGCGCCGCAGATGCAGCCGCCGTGCTGTGGGAGTTTCATGCTGGGGCCCTCCATGCTCGGTCGTTAAGTGAAGGAAGCGCCTCTTTTTTGAAAAAAAGAAGCAAAAAACTTTCATTCCTTTTCTGCGTGCCGCTCCAACCATCCCGCCTACGTACGCCAACGGCATGGGTGGATCAGAAAGTTTTTTTGGTTCTTTTTGTTCACAAAAAGAACACCCTTCCTCGCCTCACCCCAACCGCCGAAACTCCCGCATCGTCAGTCCCATCCGGGTGCGAAACACCATCGGCCGCGGCCCGCCGGCGTCGGCGGCGATGAACACGAACCGGTCCTGCTCCAGCTCATAGCTCGCCGGCAGAGGCTTGCCGGCGTCATCCCCGATGGCGTCGATCCAGGTCACCGCTTTTGGCACGCTGGCGGCGTTCAGCTCGAACACGCCGTGCAGCAGGGTTTCGCCGCCGGGGTGATGGACGTGGAATGCATGGCCTCGGATCGTCAGCACCACCCCGGGCCCGGAATAGGGGTCGGGCGGGTCGGCGATACCGTCGGCCTCCAGGGAGACCTGCTCCCAACGTCCTTGCAGCGCCGCCAGATCGGCCGCAGATGCATCCATGTGCCAACCGCTTCGAGTGTGTTCCGCGCGCGCATCGCATCACGCCGCCGCCGCAGATGCCAGAAAAAATACGCGGTCTGGACAGAATCATGATTGACATTCATGATGACATATCCGATAATATAAAAACCATTCAGGAGCCCGACCCGCCATGCCATCCGCCAGCCATGCCCGAACCCACCCAGCCGGCCTCACGGCCGTACTGGCGGTCGTGCGCCTGGTGATGGCCCTGTTCGATCGCCTGTTCGCCGATATCGCGGACCTGCCGGAGAACCACCCGGATCGCCGCCTCCACGCCCGTGTGGTGGCCGAACTCCGCCGGGTCGAGGCCCGCATTCTCGCCGACATGGCACACGCCGCCCGGACTCCGCCCACCCCCATCAGGCCGGCGCGCTCCCTCCCGCACACCCGTACTGCGTCCAAGCGGCCCGGCGCGTCCCGCCGTGCGGCCTGCCTGACCCTCTCCCCGCAGCGCACCGCCCGCGCGCCCCCGCCCTGCCGATCAGCGCCGTCCAGCCCCCCGCAAACGCGGGCGCTCACGCGCGCCCATATAGATACGATAACAAAACAATAAGCGCCATCCCCCCGTGATCTCGCCGGGAAACTCGTCTAGGCTCGCCCACTTCACCCCAGGAGACCACCATGGATCAGGGCGCCCTCAGCATCGTCCAGCCCGGCGACGCCGCCAGCCACTGGCAGCCCGTCCCGGCCAACGGCTTCGTCGAGGTGCTGGTCGCCCCCCATACGGTGGCGATGGAGAGCCCGGCCGGTTTCGGCCGCCAGACCGTGCCGCCCGGCTGCTACGTGCGCGAGCACGCGCATGACCGCAGCGAGGAGATCATCCACGTCATCTCCGGCGACGCCCACGCCATCATCGAGGGCGAGCGCCACCCTATGCGCCCCGGCACCACGTTCTTCCTCGGCCGCAACCGCGTCCACATGTTCGTCAATGACGGCGCGGAGGATCTGGTGTTCACCTGGCTGCTGCTGCCCAACGGCCTCGAAACCTTCTTCGCCGCCATCGGCCGCCCCCGCACCGAGGGCGAACCAGCCCCCGCCCCGTTCCCCCGCCCGGCCGATGTGCTGGCCATCGAACAACGCACCGTCTTCGCCCACCCGCCCCCCGGCGACGGGGTCGGCGGCGGAAGGAAACCTGCATGACCGACAAGCTCGCCGCCGACCTCACCCCCGCCAACGAAACCGAGGCGGTGATCCTGTCCCGCCGCGCCATCCGCGGCTTCCTGCCCACCCCCGTCGCAAAGGCGGATATCACCCATCTGCTCGACGTCGCCGCCCGCGCCCCCTCCGGCACCAACATGCAGCCCTGGAAGGTGCTGGCCCTCGCCGGCGAACCGCTCAAAACCTTCTGCGACGGCCTCTCCGCCAAATACCTCGCCGGCGACGAGGACGCCAAGATCGACCACGTCTACTACCCCTCGCCGCTGTTCGAGCCCTATATCTCCCGCCGCCGCAAAATCGGCTGGGACCTCTACGGCCTGCTCGGCATCGCCCGCGGCGAGACCGACAAGATGAAGGCCCAGGTGGTCAACAACCTGCATTTCTTCGGCGCCCCGGTCGGCCTGATCTGCACCATCGACCGCCGCATGCGCATCGGCTCCTGGATCGACTACGGCATGTTCCTGCAAACCCTCTCCCTCGCCGCCCGCGCCCGCGGGCTCGATACCTGCCCCATGGCCGTCTTCGCCGAGTTCCCCGGCCCGATCCGCAGCCTGCTCGGCATGAGCGAGGATGACGTCATCATCGGCGGCTTCGCCATCGGCCACGAGGACAAGGCCGTGCCGGCCAACGCCCTGGTCACCGGCCGCGTGCCGGCCGCGGATTTCACCGAGTTCCGCGGGTTCTGAGCCCATGGCCCGCACGCAAGCCCGCTTCCGCACCACCCCCGGCCTCAAAATCCCCGCCACCTACACCATCACCCGCAAAGGTGGGCGGTTCGACCTGCGGGACCCCTACCACCTCGCGGTGCGCATCACCTGGCCGCACTTCGTCCTGCTGTTCGTGGGGTTCAACCTGCTGCTGAACCTCATTTTCGCCGGGCTCTACATGGCCGTCCCCGGCAGCATCGCCAACGCCCAGCCCGCCTCCTTCGCGGACGCCTTCTTCTTCTCCTTCGAGACGCTGGCCACCGTCGGCTACGGCGCCATGTCGCCCGCCACCCTCTACGCCCACATCGTCGCCACCATCGAAATCATGTGCGGCATGGGCTTCACCGCCATCATGACCGGCATCACCTTCGTCCGCTTCGCCCGCCCCACCGCCAAGGTCGCCTATGCCGAGAAAGCCATCGTGACGATGCACGAAGGCCAGCCCACGCTGATGATCCGTATCGGGAATGACCGCGTGGGCCTGATCTCCGACGCCACCGCCCGCCTCACCGTGCTGCTGCTGCGCCGCTCCGCGGAAGGCCAGTCCTTCCGCATGACCCATATCCTGCCGCTCCGCTCCGATCGCCTGCCCGTCTTCGCCCTGACCTGGACCATCATGCACATCATCGACGAAGCCAGCCCGCTGTACGGCATCAATCCCGAATGGCTCGAAGCCCACAACCCCGTCTTCTTCCTCACCTTCGAAGGCCGCGACCCCGCCCTCGCCGCCCAGGTGCATGACGTCCATCAATACGGCGCCGCCGACATCGCCTTCTCCCACCGCTACGTCGACGTGGTCGCCACCGATCCCGCCGGCCGCATCGTCGCCGACCTCACCCGGATCAGCCATATCGAGCCGGAGTGATGCTATAATGCCGCCATGGTGACCGACACCGACAGCGCCGCCGAGTTCTACGCCACCCCCCGCGGGGCCGTGGCCGCCCATTGGCTGCGCCTCCGGCTGATGGCGATGTGGCCGGGCCTCGAGGGCCAGTCCATCCTCGGCCTCGGCTACCCCGCCCCCTATCTCCGCCTCTGGCGCGAGCACGCCCAACGCACCATCGCCCTCACCCCCGCCCAGATCGGCGCCGCCCGCTGGCCGCCTGGTGCCGCCAACCTCGCCTGCACCGCCGAGGAAACCGCGCTTCCCTTCGCCGATCTCAGCTTCGATCGGGTCCTGCTGGTCCACGGGCTCGAGGCCGCCGAGAACGCCCGGGCCATGCTGCGCGAGGTCTGGCGGGTGCTGAAGGATGACGGCCGCCTCCTGGTGGTTGCCCCCAACCGCACCGGGCTATGGGCCTATGTCGAAAGCACCCCCTTCGGCCACGGCCAGCCCTACTCGAACGGCCAGATCGGCCGCCTGCTCACCGACAGCCTCTTCCACGTCGAACGCCGCGACACCGCCCTCTACGTCCCCCCCACCAACAGCCGCCTCATCCTGCGCGGAGCCCGGCTGTGGGAGAAGGCGGGTCACACGATGGCCCCCCGCTTCGGCGGCGTGATCCTCACCGAAGCGAGCAAGGACCTCTACGCCGCCGTCCCCGCCAAGGCCCGGCGGGTGCGGCGTCTGGTATTCGCCGATGCCGGATAGTATCGAGACAGGGTCCAACCGGAGGCCCACGATGCCCGATCTCCCCACCCAAGCCCGCGCCGTCATCATCGGCGGTGGGGTCGTCGGCTGCTCGGTGGCCTATCATCTGGCCTTGCAAGGCTGGACCGACGTGGTGCTGCTCGAACGCAAGCGCCTGACGTCAGGAACCACCTGGCACGCCGCCGGCCTGATCGGCCAGCTCCGCGCCACCGCCAACATGACCAAGCTCGCCAAATACTCCGCCGACCTCTACGGCAATCTGGAGGCGGATACCGGCCTCGCCACCGGCTTCCGCCGCACCGGCTCGATCTCGGCGGCCCTCAGCGAGGCCCGCTTCTCCGAGCTGAAACGCCAGGCCTCGATGGCCCGCGCCTTCGGGATCGAGGTCGATGTCATCACCCCTGCCGAGATCAAGTCCCGCTATCCCCAGGTCAACACCGCGGGGATGACCGGTGGCGTCTGGATCCCCTCGGACGGCAAGGCCGACCCCGCCAACATCGCCCTCGCTTTGGCCAAGGGTGCCCGCCAGCGGGGAGTAAAGATCTTCGAGAACGTGAAGGTCACCGCGATCACCACCACCAACGGTGCCGCCTCCGGTGTCGTCACCGACCACGGCGCGATCGCCGCCGATTACGTGGTGAACTGCGCCGGCCTGTGGGCCAGGGATGTCGGCCTGATGGCCGGCGTCAACGTGCCCTTGCAGGCCTGCGAGCATTTCTACGTGCTGACCGGCGCCATCCCCGGCCTGCCGCGCGATTTGCCGACGCTGCGGGTGCCCGATGAATGCGCCTATTACAAGGAGGACGCCGGGAAGATGATGCTCGGCTTCTTCGAACCCAACGCCAAGCCCTGGGCGGTCGCCGGGGTGCCCGAGGATGCCGAGTTCACCACCTTGCCGGATGACTGGGACCAGATTTCGACCCAGCTCGAACAAGCCACCAAACGCATGCCGCTGCTTGCCGAACACGGGATCGCCACCTTCTTCAACGGCCCGGAGAGCTTCACGCCGGACGTGCGCTACCTCCTCGGCGAGGCCCCGGAGCTGCGAAATTTCTACGTCGCCGCCGGCTTCAACTCGGTCGGCATCCAATCCGCCGGCGGCGCCGGGCGGGTGCTGGCGGAGTGGATGCAGGCGGGCGGGCCGACGATGGATCTCGGGGACGTCGATATCCGCCGCATGCAGCGCTTCCAGAACAACAAGACCTACCTCACCGCCCGCGTCCGCGAATCCCTCGGCCTGCTCTACGCCGACCACTTCCCGCACCGCCAATATGAGACGGCGCGGGATGTGCGCCACACCCCGCTGCACGAGCGTTGGCAAGCGCGCGGAGCGGTATTCGCCGAAGTCGCGGGCTGGGAACGCCCCGGCTTCTTCGCGCCGCCCGGCACCCAGTACGACTATTCCTGGGGCCGCCCCGACTGGTTCAAACACACCGCCGCCGAACACATGGCCATCCGCACCGAGGTGGGCGTGCTCGACATGTCGCCCTTCGGAAAATTCCGCGTGATCGGCCGCGACGCCGAGGCCGTCCTGCAACGCATCTCCGCCAATGACGTCGCGGTGCCGGTCGGCCGCTGCGTCTATACCCAGTGGCTGAACGCGAAGGGCGGCATCGAGGCCGACCTGACCGTCACCCGCCTCGCCGCCGAGGAGTTCCTCGTCGTCACGTCGGGCGGCGCCGCAATTCGCGATTTCGCCTGGCTGCAACGCCATATTCCCGCCGACGCCCATTGCATCGCCATCGACGTGACCGCCGGCGAGGCCTGCCTCGCCGTGATGGGCCCAAGCGCCCGCGAGATCCTGCAACGCCACACCCCGGCCGATCTTTCCAACGCTGCCTTCCCCTTCGCCACCGCGCGCACCATCGAATTCGGCATGGCCCATGTCCGCGCCCACCGCATCACCTATGTCGGCGAACTCGGCTGGGAGCTCTACGTCGCGGCCGATCAGGCGCGCCACGTGTTCGACACCCTGATGGCCGACGGCGACGTCACCCCCGTCGGCATCCACGCCATGGATTCGCTGCGCCTCGAAAAAGCCTACCGCCACTACGGCCACGACATCTCCGACGAAGACCACGTGCTCGACGCCGGGCTCGGCTTCGCCGTGCGCACCAAAAAGCCCGACGGCAAGTACGGCCCCTTCATCGGCCGTGACGCCGTGCTGGCGCGGCGCGCCGAGGGGGTGACGCGGGTGATGGCGCAGTTCCTGCTCGACGATCCGGAGCCCCTGCTGTTCCACAACGAGCCGATCCTCTGCGACGGCGAGGTGATCGGCTACCTCACCTCAGGCGGCTATGGCCATGCGCTGGGTTCGGCGATCGGCCTCGGCTACATCCCGGCCGGGCGGCTCAATGGGCGGTTCGAGATCGAGGTGGAAGGGCGGCTGATTGGCGCGACCGTCAGCCTGAAACCGCTCTATGACCCGGACTCCCAGCGCATCCGCGCCTGACGGCGCGACGGGGAAGGAAGCGCTTCTTTTTTTGTAAAAAAAGAAGCAAAAAAACTTTATCCGTTTGCTTCGCGGCTTCTCCGGGAGACTCCGAGCCAACGGATAAAAGTTTTTTGGTTCTTTTTTTCAAAAAAGAACCGCTTGCCTTGCTTCCCCGCCTACTGCCGCAACGCCGCATCCATCCGCGCAATCTCGGCCGCGCTCAACCGCAGCCCGAGCTTGCTGCGCCGCCACGCTACATCGGCGCCGGTGCGGGCGAATTCGTGGCGGGCGAGGTAGGCGAGTTCGGCCGCGGTGATGCCGGCGCCGTAGACCGCGCCGAGGTCGCCGAGCGTGGTCGCGCCGTCCAGCAGCGTGTCGGCGCGGGTGCCGTAGGCGCGGGCGAGGCGGCGGGCGAGGGGGGCGGGGAGGTAGGGGTGGCGGCGGTTGAGGTCCTCCACCAGGGCCTCGAACCCCTCGCGCGGAAAGTCGCCGCCAGGCAGCGGGGCGGTGGCGGTCCAGCCGGCGGCCTTGCCGGCGCGGGGCACGGGGAGGTGGGGGGCGATCTTGGCCAAGGCGGATTCGGCGAGGCGGCGATAGGTGGTGATTTTGCCGCCGAACACGGAGAGGGCGGGCGGCTGGCCGTAGGTGGCGTCAAGTTCCAGCACGTAATCGCGCGTGGCTTCCTGTGCCGCGCTGGCGCCGTCGTCATAGAGCGGGCGGACGCCGGAATAGCTCCAGACGACGTCCTGCGGCGTGACGGGCGCGCGGAAATAGGCCGAGGCGCCGGCGCAGAGATAGGCGATTTCGCCCTCGGAGATGGTGACGCCGGCGGGGTCGCCGGTGAAATCCTGGTCGGTGGTGCCGATCAGGGTGAAATCGCGCTCATAGGGGATGGCGAAGAAAATGCGGTTATCGGCGTTCTGGAAAATATAGCAGCGGTCATGCGGGTAGAGGCGCTTCACCACGATGTGGCTGCCTTTCACGAGCCGCACCTTGGCTGGCGTGTTGGCGCGCAGCACGCCGCCCAGCACGTCGGCCACCCAGGGGCCGGCGGCGTTGATCACCGCCAGCGCGCGGACCACGCGGCCGCCCTCCAGCCGCAGCGTCCAGGCGCCTTCCTCGCGTTCGGCAGACAGCACGGCGCTACGGGTGAGGATTTCGGCGCCGCGCTCCGCGGCGTCCTGCGCGTTGAGCACGACCAGGCGGGAATCCTCCACCCAGCAGTCGGAATATTCGAAGCCGAGGGTGAACTCAGGCTTGAGGGGCGCGCCGGTCGGGTCGCTTCGCAGGGCCAGCGTGCGCGTCGCGGGAAGGCGCTTGCGCCCGCCGATGTGGTCGTAGAGGAACAGCCCGGTGCGCAGCAGCCAGGCCGGCCGCAGGCCGCGATGATGCGGCAGCACGAAGCGCAGCGGCCAGATGATGTGCGGCGCGATGCCCCACAGCACCTCGCGCTCCATCAGCGCCTCGCGCACCAGGCGGAATTCGTAGTGCTCGAGATAGCGCAGCCCGCCATGGATGAGCTTGGTCGAGGCCGCCGAGGTCGCGCCGCCGAGATCGCCCTTCTCGGCCAGCAGCACCGACCAGCCGCGGCCCACGGCATCCCGCGCGATACCGGCGCCGTTGATGCCGCCGCCGATGATGGCGAGGTCTACGCTGGTGGGGGGCTCACTCATGGGGGTGGGTTATCCGGTGAGAGAAGAGAAGGTCTCCTTTTTTGAAAAAAAGGAGCAAAAAACTTTTATCACTTTG
>CAIYPH010000051.1 GCA_903928045.1 uncultured Rhodospirillales bacterium | reverse complement strand
TCATGCGTCCCTCGTCGCGCCGAGCATGTCGCGCAGCCCGTCGCCCAGGAAGTTGATGCCGAGCACCAGCACGAACAGCGAAACGCCGGGCACCATGATCACCCAGGGGCTGAAGAACATGTAGTCCTTGGCCTCCGAGATCATCAGCCCCCACGAGGGCAGCGGCGGCGGGACGCCGAGGCCGAGGAAGGAGAGCGCGGCCTCCAGCAGGATGGCGATGGCCATCTCGAGGGTGGCCACCACCACGAGATGGTGCACGATATTGGGCAGCACCTCGCGCAGCAGGATGTGGGTGCGCGAGCAACCGGCCGCCCAGGCGGCGGCCACGTAGTCGAGCGTGCGGACCTGCATCACCGTGGTCCGGGTCACGACCGCGAAGCGCTCCCACAGCAGCAGCCCGAGCGTCATCACCACCACCGTCAGCGAACTGCCGATCAGCGAGACGACAGCGAGCGCCACCAGGATCAGCGGGATGGAGAGGCGGCAGGTGATGATGAACATCACCACCATATCCGCCCGGCCACCGATGAAGCCGCCGAGCATGCCGAGCGTGATGCCGATGAGGCCGGAGGTGATGACGGTGGCGAGCCCGATCAGCATGGAGATGCGCGAGCCGTAGATCAGCCGGGAGAAATAGTCCCGCCCGAGCTGGTCGGTGCCGAGGAAATGGTCGGGCCGGCCGCCCTCCATGAAGGAGGGGGGGACGAGGCGGAGGTTCAAATCCTGCGCGAAGGGGTCATGCGGCACCAGCAGCGGCGCGAAGATGGCCATGAGCAGCACGCCCAGGACGATAACGGCGCCGATGGTGGCGGCGATTTTTCGGATCGACATGCTCAGGAGGTCCGCAGCCGGGGGTCAAGGAAGGCGTTCAGCATGTCCGACAGCAGGGTCAGCAGGATGTAGATCACCGCCAGGAACAGCACCACCGCCTGCACGACCGGGAAATCGTTCTTGGAGATCGACTCCCAGCCGAGATACCCCACGCCATGCAGCGCAAAGACGCTCTCGATGACGATGGAGCCCGAGAGCATGAAGCCGAGCTGCACGGCTGCAACCGCGACCACCGGCATCGCCGCGTTGCGCAGCGCGTGCTTCATCACGATCGACCAGCGGCTGAGCCCCTTGGCGCGCGCGGTGCGGATGTAGTCCGACGCCAGCGCATCGACCATGCCGGAGCGGGTGAGCCGCATCATCGCGGGCATGGCGGAGAAGGCCAGCACGATGCCGGGCAGCACGTAGCCGTCCCAGGTATCGACGCCGGAGATCGGCAGCCAGCCGAGCTTGAGGCCGAAGGTGATGATGAGCAGCAGGCCGAGCCAGAAACTCGGCATCGCCTGGCCGATCACGGCAACCATCATCACCGCGCGATCAATCACGGTGCCCTCGCGCATGGCGGCGAAAATGCCGATCGGGATGGCGGTGCTGAGCGCGATCAGCAGGCCGGTGAGGCCGAGCGTCATCGTCACCGGCAGGCGGTCGCGGATCAGGTTGGCGACGGGCTCGTGATAGAGGTAGGAGCGTCCGAGATCGCCGCGGGCGGCGGACCATACCCAATCGAAGAACTGCACCACCACCGGACGGTCCAGCCCATAGGCCTTGCGGATGATCTCGATGTCCTGCTGCGTGGCCTGCGGCCCGGCGATGGCGATCGCGAGATCTCCGGAGAGGCGCGTCAGCGCGAAGCTCACGGTCAGCACCGTCAGCGTTACCAGGACCGCGAGCAGGAGGCGTCGGAGGAGAAATGCGAGCATTGCGTCAGCCTAGGGGCTGATCCCCCATGCAAGCAAGCCGTGCCGGAGGGTTTCGTCGCGACTGGAATGCGTTAGGCTGCGGCATAACCCGGAGCCGATGATGACCGAACGCGCCCTCGTCCTGTTCAGCGGCGGCCAGGACAGTGCCACCTGCCTGGCCTGGGCGCTCGACCGTTTCGACGAGGTCGAGACCATCGGGTTCGACTATGGGCAGCGCCATCGGGTGGAACTCGACGTGCGGCAGGCGTTTCTCGCCGGGCTGCGTGCGGGCTTCCCCGCCTGGGCGGCACGGCTCGGGCCGGACCACATGCTGCCGCTGGCCGCCCTCCCCGCGCTCGGCGCCACCGCGATGACCGAGGAAATCGCCATCGCCACCGGGGCGGACGGGCTGCCCAATACCTTCGTGCCCGGGCGCAATCTCCTGTTCTTCACCTTCGCCGCCGCTTTGGCCTATCGCCGCGGCATCCGCCACCTCGTCGGCGGGATGTGCGAGACCGATTATTCGGGCTATCCGGATTGCCGCGACGACACGCTGAAAGCGCTCCAGGTGACGCTCGGGCTCGGCATGGCCACCCGCTTCGTCATCCACACGCCGCTGATGTGGATCGACAAGGCCGAAACCTGGCGCCTGGCCGACGGGCTCGGCGGCGCGCCTCTGCGTGATCTCGTCACCGAGCACACCCATAGCTGCTACCAGGGCGATCGCCGCACGCGGCACGCCTGGGGCTATGGCTGCGACGCCTGCCCGGCCTGCGATTTGCGTCGCAAGGGCTGGGAACGCTACGCCTGCACATCATAAGCAACCGAGGAGACCTTCCATGCGCGCCAACCGCCTTCGCGAGAAACTCGATGCCGGCGAGCCGACGCTCGGCACCCATCTGCTGTCCTGCTGGCCCACCTTGGTGGAGCTGATCGGCGCCGCCGGCGGGCATTACGACTATGTGGAGTTCACCGCCGAATACGCGCCCTTCACCATGCATGACCTCGACAATCTCGGCCGCGCCTTCGAGGTCGCGGGCATTGGCGGGATGATCAAGATCGAGCAGGGCGAATATATCCACCAGGCGATGCGCGCGATCGGCTCGGGCTTCCAGTCCGTGTTGTTCGCGGATATCCGCACCGTTGAGGATGCGCGCACCGCAGTGGCCGGCGTGCGGGCGGAGACGCCGGGCAACCGCCGCGGCCTTGGGCTCACCGGCGTGGGCATGCGGCGCGACGTCGGTACCAACCGCGAGGGCGGCTCGCCGGCCTATGTGAAGGCGCTCGATGACGTGGTGATCGCCATCATGGTCGAGAAGAAGGAATGCGTGGACAATCTCGACGCCATTCTCGACGTGCCGGGCATCGACATGGTGCAGTTCGGCGGTTCGGACTACTCGATGTCGATCGGGCAGACCGGCAACCGCTCGCATCCGGACGTGCAGAAGGCCGAGATGAAGACGATCGAGGCGGCGCTCAAGCGCGGCATCCATCCGCGCATCGAGATTGCCGAGCCGGAGATGGCCGAGCGCTACCTCGCGCTGGGCGTGAAGCATTTCTGCATGGGCTGGGATGTCGGCATTCTCAGCAACTACTGGAAGACCCGTGGCGCCACGATGCAGGGCATGCTGGCGGCCCCGCCGCCAAAGCCGGCAAAGCGCGGCGGCAAGAAGGCGAAGGCTGTGGAGCTTTATCGCTAGGCCAAGGGACTAGAGTCAGGAAAGGAAGCACGTTCTTTTTGTGAACAAAAAGAACCAAAAAAAC
>CAIYPH010000050.1 GCA_903928045.1 uncultured Rhodospirillales bacterium | reverse complement strand
GTTTTTTTGGTTCTTTTTGTTCACAAAAAGAACTGCTTAGCCCACCCTTTTTCATGCCATCGCCTCCGCCTGGAAGCAGGCTGTGAGCCGCCCATCGCCGAGCGGCCGCAACGGCGGGGTTTCCGCGGCGCAGCGCGCATCGGCCCGCGGGCAGCGGGAGGCAAAGCGGCAGCCCGGGCCAAACTCCGATGGGTTCGGCACCCGCCCCTCGATCACCGCGAGCTTGGATTTCGGCACGTCGGACAGGCGGGGGATGGAGGCCAGCAGCAGCGCCGTGTAGGGGTGGCGGGGCGCGGCGAAGATCTCGGCGGTGGGGCCCGCCTCGGCGATGCGGCCGGCGTACATCACCGCCACGCGGTCGGCGATATCGGCCACCACGCCCATGTCGTGGGTGATCAGCACCACCGCGGTTTGCCGCTCGATGGCGAGGCGCTTCAGGAGGTCGAGAATTTGCGCCTGGATGGTAACGTCGAGCGCCGTGGTTGGTTCGTCGGCGATCAGCACGGCGGGGCGGGAGATCAGGGCGGAAGCGATCATGATGCGCTGGCACATGCCGCCCGAGAGCTCGAAGGGGTGCTGGTCGATCCGCCGCTCGGGGTCCGAGATGCCCACGTCGCGCAGCATGCGCAGCACCTCGCCGCGCACCCGGCCGAGCGGCTGGCGCAGCGCCTCGGCGATCTGGCTGCCGACGGTGGTCAGGGGGTCGAGTGCCGCCTGCGGTTCCTGGAAAATCATCGACATCAGCTGGCCGCGCACGGCGCGCATCGCCCGCTCGGGGATGGCCGAGATATCCCGCCCGCCCAGCAGGATGCGTCCGCCGGTCTGGCGGATGGCGTCCGGCAGCAGGCGCATGATCGCCTGGGCGGTGACCGACTTGCCGCAGCCGCTTTCGCCGACGATGGCCATCACCTCGCCGGGCGCGACCTGGAAGCCAACGCCATCGACCAGCCCGGCCGGGCCGATCGCCAGCGACAGGTTCTCGACGACGAGGGCGGGCGCGTCACTCATCCGTTAGTGGGCGTCGGCTGGTAGGTGCCGATGGAATTGCCGCCATCGACGGCGACCACCGCGCCAGTGATGTAGCCGGCGGCGGGCGAGCAGAGATACAGCACCATCCCCGCGGTATCGCCGGGACCGGAATTGCGGGCGAGCGGGATACGCCCGGTCATCCGTTCCACGTATTCCGGCGGCAGGATCGAGACCTCACTGCCGGGCGCGAAGCCCGGCTCCACCACGTTGACGCGGATCTTGTGCGGCGCGAGCTCAAGCGCCTGGCCCTTGGAGAGCCGCTCCAGCGCGGTTTTCGACATGCAGTAGGTGACCGAGCCGGTTGGCATCTGCCGGGCGGCGCCGGAGCCGATATTGACGAAGGCGCCTTCGACGCCACGCGCCACCATCAGCCGCGCCATGTGCTTGGTCATCACGAAGGGGGCGCGCACGTTCACCGCCATGATGCGGTCGAACTCGGCGTCCTCGAGGTTGATGAGGATGCCGGTGCGGGGATAGACGCCGGCGTTGTTGATGACGATGTCGGGTGCGCCCCATTCCTTGCCGATCACGCGGGCGAAGGCCTCGATCTCGGCGGAGCTGGTGAGATCGCAGCCGTGCAGCATCGTGTTCGCGGGGTCGAGCCCGAGATCGGCGGCCACCGTATCCAGCTTGTCGCGGCGGAAATCGGTGAGGCACAGCTCCGCCCCCTCGCGCGCGAAGGCGGCGGCGATCCAGCCGCCATGGATGCCGGCGGCGCCGGTGACGATCACGCGCTTGGCCTTGAAGGCGCCGGCGTAGTTCATTTCAATTCTCCTATCGGCCGCGCGAGCGGGGGTCCACCCGGTCGCGCAGCCAGTCTCCGAATACGTTGACGCACAGCACCAGCACGAACAGGCAGGCGCCGGGGAACACGGTCAGCCACCAGGCGCGGGTGACGTATTGCCGCCCCGCGCTCATGATCGAGCCCCAGGACGGGTAGGGCGGCTGGATGCCGAGGCCGAGGAAGGACAGGCCGGCCTCGAAGAGGATCATCAGGCCGAATTCGCTGGTGGCGACCACCATCAGCGGCCCGGCGATGTTGGGCAGGATGTGGCGCCAGAGGGTGCGCGTGGCACCGCAGCCGGCCATCTCGGCGGCCTTGATGTAGGGCAGCCCGGCTACCTGCAGCGTCGCGGCATAGGCGACGCGGGTGTAGCGCGGCCAGCGGGTCAGCCCGAGCACCATCACCAGCTTGAGGAAGCCCGGGCCCAGCACGGCTACCGTCAGCACGGCTAGCAGGATCGCCGGGATGCTCAGCATGGTATCGACGAAGCGCATGATCAGCACCGCAGTCCAGCCGCGGAACCAGCCGGCCAGCAGGCCGAGCGCGGTGCCCACCACCAGCGACACCGAGACGGACAGCGCGGCGACCAGCAGCGAGGCGCGGGCGCCGTAGAGGATGCGGGACAGCAAATCCCGCCCGAGATCGTCGGTGCCGAGCCAGTAGGTCGCGGCCCTGGTCGCGAAGCCGGGCTCGCGCAGGCGGAGCAGCAGGGATTGGCGCAGCGGATCGGCCGGGGACAGCAGGTCCGCCCCCGCGGCGGCGAGCAGGAAGGCTGCCAGCAGCACAAGGATGACGGCGATGCCGGGGGAGAGGCGTGCGGTCAAGGAAGGGGTTCTTTTTTGGAAAAAAGAACCAAAAAACGTCTATCCGTTCGCTTCGCCCTCTCCGGGGAGGCGGCGGAGCCAATGGATAAAAAGTTTTTGCTTCTTTTTTCAAAAAGAAGCGCTTGCTTGCTGACTGCCTTCATCGATCGAGCCTGATCCGCGGATCAATCGCCGCGTAGGCGATGTCGGCCAGCAGATTCATGGCGATGTAGACGATCGAGACGAACAGCACGACGCTCTGCACGATGAGGAAGTCCCGCGCCGCGATCGACTGGATGGCGAGCTGGCCGATGCCGGGCCAGGCGAAGACGGTCTCGACGATCACCGCGCCGGCCAGGAGATTGCCCACTTCCAGCGCCGCGATGGTCACCACCGGGATTGCCGCGTTGCGCAGTACGTGGCGCAGCACGGCGGCGCCGCGCGACAGGCCGCGCGCCCGGGCGGCCGAGACGTAGTCGCGCGATAACTCATCGAGCACCGCGATGCGGGTCATCCGCGCGAAGGTGGACATGGTGAGCGCGCCGAGCGCGATCGCCGGCATGACCAGGGAGGCCAGGCTGTCGGCGCCCGAGGTCGGCAGCCAGCCGAGGTTCACGCCGAACAGCAGGATCAGCAGGATGCCGGACCAGAAAGTGGGCAGGCTCTGCCCGGTCAGCACGAAGCCGGCCAGCAGGCGCTCCACAATGCCGCCGCGCCACACCGCCATGGCGACGCCGGCGGGAATGCCGATGCCGAGCGCCACCACCAGCGCGCCGGCGGCGAGTTCCACCGTGTAGGGGATGCGTTCGGCGACGATGCCGGCCACCCCCGAGCGCTGCACCAGGCTCTCGCCGAGATCGAGCCGCGCGAGATCGGCGAGATAGCTGAGATACTGCACGAACAGCGGCCGGTCGAAGCCAAGCTCATGGCGCAGGGCGGCGATCTGCTCCCCCGTCGCCCCTTCCGGCACCAGCAGCAGCGTCGGGTCCCCGGAGAGGCGCATGACGAAGAAGACGATGGTCAGCACGCCGAAACTCGCCACCAGCGCCTGGCCCAGCCTGCCCGCGAGGTGCTTGATCATACTGTAAGGAAGGAAGCGCTTCTTTTTGAAAAAAGAAGCAAAAATTCTCTACCCGTTCGCCGCGGAGCTTCCCGGGCAAACCGACACCAAACGAATAACAGTTTTTTGGTTCTTTTTTTCAAAAAAGAACACCCTTCCTTGCTACCTCCCCGATCGTGCCGCCTTTGCCCGCCCGGCGCAATCGGGAGGCTGGCTGAAATCGCCGCCGGCTCCAGGATGGTTCACCCCTGGCTCATCAGGGAGGCCGTCATTACCGCGAACCAGACCTCCGGGGACGGTGCGTGGTGACGAATAAGGCGCGGCCGGCCACGTTTTTTCTCAATCCCGCCCGTCACGCTTGACTTGGTCCCCCAGTTGCGCGAAACCGCGCCCTCGCATGCGGCTCGGTCTCGGGCTGCATTTCAGCGTGGACCGGGGCTGTAGCTCAGTTGGGAGAGCGCCTCGTTCGCAATGAGGAGGTCAGGGGTTCGATTCCCCTCAGCTCCACCACGGCTCCACGCGTTTCCCCTGGGCAGAACATGCGCGACCCCACCCGCGAAGCCGCGTTTGACCTCATCAGCGCGGTGCTTGAGCGCCATCGCACGCTGGAGGAGGCGCTCGGCGGTCTCCCCGCGCTGGAGCCGCGGGACCGCGCCGCCGCGCATCGCCTGGCCGCCGCCGTGCTGCGCCGCGCCGGCACGCTCGATGCGGTGCTTGAGCCCTTCCTGGCCAAGGCGCCGCCGCCGAAAGTTCTCCATATCCTGCGTATCGGTGCCGCCGGGCTGCTGCTGCTCGACACGCCGCCCCATGCCGCGGTCGGCACCGCGGTGGCGCTCGCGCGCGCCAAGGGGCTGCCGGCGTTTTGCAAAATGATCAATGCCGTGCTGCGCCGCGTCGCCGATGCCGGCCAGACGGCGCTCGAGGGGCTCGATTCCCCGCGCCTCGACACGCCGCCCTGGCTCTGGACCGCCTGGGGCCCAGATGCCCGGGCGATCGCCACCGCTCAGCAGATCGAGGCGCCGCTCGACCTCACGCTCAAGCCCGGCGCCAGCGCGCCCGAGGGCGGCGTCGCGCTGCCCACCGGCTCCTGGCGCTACCCGGCGGGCACGCGGGTGGCCGATCTGCCTGGCTTTGCCGAGGGCGGCTTCTGGGTGCAAGACGCCGCCGCCGCCTTGCCCGCCCGGCTGCTCGCCCCCCACCCCGGCGAACATATTGCCGATCTCTGCGCCGCACCCGGCGGCAAAACGGCGCAGCTCGCCGCCGCCGGCGCCAGCGTGATCGCGGTGGAGAGCAACCCGGCCCGCCTCGTCCGGCTGCGCGACAACCTCGCCCGCCTCGGCCTCACCGCCGAGACCGTGACCGCCGACGCGACCGTGTGGCGCCCCGATGCGCTGCTCGACGCCGTCCTGCTCGATGCCCCCTGCAGTGCCACCGGCACCATCCGCCGCCACCCTGACGTGCCGCACCTCAAGCGCCCGCGCGACATCGTCGATCTCACGAAACAGCAGGACGCTCTGCTCACCGCCGCGGCATCGATGCTGCGGCCAGGCGGACGGCTGATCTACGCGGTGTGCTCGCTGCAACTCGACGAAGGGCCCGTCCGCGCCGCGCTGGCCGCCAAGCGCCTGCCGCTCCGCCCCGCTCCGTTCACGCCTGAGGAGGCCGCGGGGATCGCCGAGGCGCTGACGCCGGAGGGGTATTTGCGCACCACCCCCGCGCTATGGCCCACATCGGGCGGGATGGACGGGTTTTTCATCGCACGCTTCATCCGCGCCTGATCCCTCGCTTGTGCGCCACGGAGCGGACTGGCTAGAACCGTCGCACTCTCCCCGGAAACGTGATGGACACTGGCCGCCCGCCGTCTGACCGCAAAATCATCGTCGCGCCGAGCCTGCTCGCGGCTGATTTCGCGCGTCTTGGCGCCGAGGCCGCGGCCATCGAAGCCGCCGGGGCGGATTGGCTGCATCTGGACGTGATGGACGGGCATTTCGTGCCCAACATCAGCTTCGGCCCCGTACTCATCAAGGCGCTGCGCCGCCACTGCGCGCTGCCGTTCGACGTGCATCTGATGATCGCCCCGGTCGACCCCTACCTCGCCGCCTTCGCCGAGGCCGGCGCCGACCATATCAGCGTACACCCCGAATCCGGCCCCCATCTGCATCGCACCCTCCAGGCCATCCGCGCGCTCGGTAAAAAAGCCGGCGTGGTGCTGAACCCGGCCACCCCCATCGAGAGCATCGCCTGGGCACTGGATCTGCTGGACATCGTCATGGTGATGACGGTCAACCCCGGTTTCGGCGGGCAGGCCTTCATCGCGAGCCAGCTCGACAAGATCGCCGCCCTGCGCCGCCTGATCGATGCCTCCGGCCGCGCCATCCGCCTCCAGGTCGATGGTGGGGTCACCGCGGCGACCGCGCCCGCGATAATCGCCGCCGGGGCGGACACGCTGGTGGCCGGCACCGCGGTGTTCGGCGCCGCCGACTACACCGCCGCGATCGCCGGTCTGCGGGGCGCGGCATGAAGCCGCCCAGCCCGACCGACCTGCTGCGGGCCGTCCGCCGCCAGATCGCCCGCCTGCCCAGCCTCAGCATGGTGCGCATCCCCGACGCCCCCTCGCAGCCCGTGCGCGACCCCTGGCCCGGTGACCCCGGCCGCGGCGCCGCCCTGCTGCGCGGTGATATCGACATCGGCGGCGTGCGTGGCCAGCTCAAGCCCGGCGGCTTCGCCATGGGCGCCAACCCGCCGATGCTGCGTGCCCTCGCCCATGGCTTCACCTGGCTGCGCGACCTGCGCGCACTCGGCACCGACGGTGCCCGGCTCTGCGCCCGCTCTTTGGTGGGCGACTGGATCGGCGAGCCGGCGCTCGACCCCATCGCCCACCGGCCGGACGTCGCCGGCGCCCGCATCGCCGCCTGGCTCGGCCACTACGATTTCTTCGCCGCCTCCGCCGATGACGGGTTCCGCCAAAAGCTGATGTCCCGCCTGGTCGCCGATGCCCGCACGCTCGCCGCCAACATGCCGCCCGAGGAGCTGGATGCGCGCGCCTTCACCGCGCTGCGCGGACTGATCGCCGCCGCTGTGGCGCTGCCCGAGCACGGCTCCTTCCTCTCCCGCGCGCTGCGCGTGCTGCCGCAGGAACTCAGCCGCCAGATCCTCCCCGATGGTGGCCATTGCGAGCGCAGCCCGGCCCAGCTGCTCGCCGTCTTGCAGGACCTCACCGACATCCGCGCCCTCCTCCAGGCCGCCCAGGCCACCCCGCCGGCCAGCCTGACGCCGGCGATCGAGCGCGTCGCCCCCGCCCTGCGCACGCTGCGCCACGGCGATGGCGGGCTCGCCCTGTTCAACGGCAGCAAGGAGGAGAGCCCGGCGCTGATCGACCTCGCGCTCACCCAGGCCGGGCGCGTCACCCGCGGGCCGAGCGCGATGAACGAAAGCGGCTTCCACCGCCTGCAAGCCGGCAAGTCCGTGCTGATCATGGATTGCGGCGTTCCCCCGGCGCACAAGATCGACCGCTACGCCCATGCCGGCACGCTCTCCTTCGAGCTGTCGATCGGCAAGGAGCGCATGATCGTCAATTGCGGCGCGGTGCCGGCGGCGATGGGCGAATGGCGCGATGCCGCCCGCGCGACTGCGGCCCACTCCACGCTGGTGATCGCCGACACCAACTCCTCCCAACTGACGCCCGACGGGCTCGGCCGCCGTCCCGAGCGCATCGAGACCCAGCGCCAGGAGGCCAATGGCGCGCATTGGCTCGATGTCAGCCATGACGGCTACCTCAAGCCCTTCGGCGCCATCCATCGCCGGCGCATCTACATGTCCGAAAGCGGCGAGGATATCCGCGGCGAGGACGCCATCGAGGCGCAGGAGCCGCAGCCTTACACCGTGCGCTTCCACCTCCACCCCGGCGTCGACGTCTCGCTGCAACAGGATGGCGAGACCGCCCTGCTCCGCCTGCCCGGCGGCATGGGCTGGCGGCTGCGGGCGGAGGGGGCGCGGATGACGCTTGAGGAGAGCATCTATCTCGGCGGCCCCGAACCGCGCCGGGCCGACCAGATCGTGCTGACCGGCTATCAGGACGGCGAACAGCAGGTCAAATGGGCGATTACCAAGGTCGGCTAGGGGTGGGTGGGGAAGGAAGTGCTTCTTTTTTGAAAAAAAGAAGCAAAAAACTTTCAGCCGTTTGCTGCCTACCGCTCCCGACCACCCCGGAGCGCCAAGCCAACGGCAACAAAGTATCAAAAAGTTTTTTTGCTTCTT
>CAIYPH010000049.1 GCA_903928045.1 uncultured Rhodospirillales bacterium | reverse complement strand
TCTTTTGGTTCTTTTTGTTCACAAAAAGAACACCCTTGCCTCCGATGCGCCTCCCCTCTTGTGCGCCGCGTCATCAGCCCGCAGATTGCTGCCATGCAATCGGTTCGCGGCTTCCTGTGGCGCGGTGGGGTCGGCATGGTGTTCGTCACCGTGCTGCTGCCGATGGCGGCTGTGATGTATCTGAGTTTCTTTGACCAGGAAGTGGTGTCGTTTCCCCCCGAGGGCTATACGTGGCGCTGGTATGTGAACGCCTGGGAGCAGCGGGAATTCTATCGCGGCTTCGTCAATTCGCTGCAGCTTGCGGTGGTTGCCACGGTGATCGGCGTGACGGTCGGGACGGCTGCGGCCTATGCGCTGGTGCGGGCGCGGCTGCCGGCGCGGGGCTTCGTGAACACGCTGCTGATGGGGCCGCTCGCGGTGCCTGGGGTGGTGCTGGGGACGGCGCTGTATGTGATGTTCGTGCAGATCGACGACGCGCTGGATTTCCAGATTGTCGCGACTTTGCCGGGCCTGATCGCGGCGCATGTGCTGCTCACCGTGCCATGGACGGTGCGGCTTGTTGCGGCCTCGCTGCAGGGGCTGCATCCGGCGGCGGAGGAGGCGGCGGCCAATCTTGGCGCGCGGCCGTGGACGGTGTTTCGCCGCGTGACGCTGCCGATGATGCGCTCCGGCGTGGTGGCGGGGGCCTTGTTCAGCTTCATTCAGAGTTTTGAAAACCTTGAACTTACCTTGCTCCTGGTCGGGCCTGGCCGCTCCACGCTGCCGGTCGCGATGCTGAACTACCTGGAATTCCGGGTGGACCCGACATTGGCGGCGGTGGCCACGGTGCAGATCGTGATGATCGGCGCGCTGATGCTGATCACCGACCGGTTCGTGAGCCTGTCGCGAGTCGTGTCATGACGCGCGGAAAGATCACGTCGTGACGAACCTGGTGCTCGATGGGTTGCGCCGGACCTATGGCGCTACGGTGGCGGTGGATCGGGTGGATCTCGAGGTCGCGCAGGGCGAGCTGGTGGCGCTGCTCGGTCCGTCCGGTTGCGGCAAAACGACGACGCTGCGCATGGTCGCCGGTTTCGTGCAGCCGAGCGCCGGGCGGGTGCTGATCGGGGGCGCCGATGTCACGCGGGCGCCGCCCTATGGGCGCGATACCGCCATGGTGTTCCAGGGCTATGCGCTGTTTCCGCACATGACGGTGGCGGAGAACGTCGGCTTCGGCCTCGAAATGCGCAAAGTCCCGCGCCCCGAGCGCGAAACCCGCATCACTGAGGCGCTGCGCCTGGTCCGCCTCGATGGCTACGCCGAGCGCCGCATCTCCCAGCTCTCCGGCGGCCAGCAACAGCGCGTGGCCCTCGCCCGCGCCCTCGTGGTCAACCCCGGCATCTTCCTGCTCGACGAACCGCTCTCCAATCTTGACGCCCGGCTGCGCGCCGAGGTGCGCGTCGAGATCCGCGCCCTACAACAGCGCCTCGGTCTCACCACGCTCTTCGTCACCCATGACCAGGAGGAGGCCCTCACCATGGCCGATCGCCTGGTGGTGATGGATCGCGGCCGGGTGCGGCAGATCGGCTCGCCGGAGGAGCTCTACGAGCGGCCGGCCGATATTTTCGTCGCCTCATTCCTCGGCCGCTGCAACATCCTGCGCGGCGTGCTGGAGGCGCCCGGGAGTTTCCGCGCCGGCGGCCTCCTGCTGCCCAGCGCCGGCGAGCGCCCCCCTGGCCCCGCCGCGCTCGCGGTGCGGCCGGAGCGCATCGATATCCGCCCCGATGGCGGCTGCCTGCCCGGCCGCCTCACCATGGTGACCTATCTCGGGGGGATGACCGAGTTTCATCTCGAAACCCCGGCCGGCCCCGTGCTGGTCACCAAGCCGACGCCGGCGCAGGGCGATCCGCTCCGCGCGCTGGTGGCCGGCGATACCGTTCATCTCGATTGGCACAACAGTTTCGGCCGCCTGCTCGGCATCGAACCAGAGGGAGACCTTCCATGACCAACCAACTCGGCCGCCGCACCCTGCTCGGCACCGCTGCCGCCGCGGCACTCGCGCCCAACGCCCGCGCCGCCGGCCAGGTGGTCGTCGGCACCTGGGGCGGCGACTATGCCGCCCTGCTCGGCTCCAACATCGACAAGCCGCTTATGGCGCCGGCCGGGATCGAAGTGATCCAGGACGTCGGCACCCAGGACGCGCGCCGCGCCAAGATCACCGCCGAGCGCGCCTCGCGCCGCGGCAGCATGGATGTGGCGTGCCTGTCGGACATCGACCTCTACACCATGTCCCTGCTGAACGTGTGGGAGCCGATCACCGAGGAGAACGTGCCCAACCTCAAGCACGTGCCCAAGGCCTATCGCACCGCCTACGCCGTCCCGCAGATCATCTCGGGCAAGGTGATGGTCTACAACCCCGCCAAGATGGCCGCCCCCGCCGGCTTCATCGACATGTGGGACCCCAAGAACAAGGGCAAGCTCGGCCTGATCGACATCCAGTATCTCTACGTCATCATGCTCGCCAACCTCGCTTTTGGCGGGCCGATGAACGACTTCTCGCGCGGAAAGAAGGCCCTGATGGACCTCAAGAAGCTTGAGCCGCGCATCTACCCCTCCAACGAGGCCTTCGCGGTGGGCATGAAGGGCGAGGAAGTGCTGTACGGGCCGATGTGGCTGGCCCGCGGCGTGTTCTGGAAGAAGGGCGGCATCAACATGGCGACGTCGGTGCCCAAGGAGGGCGCGATCGCCTATGTCTCGGGTGCCGCGGTGACGAAGAACGGCGCCAACAAGGCCAATGGCCTCGCCTACCTCAACGCCATGCTCGACCCGCGCTCCCAGGTCGGCTTCGCGCAGAACATGTCCTACGCGCCGACCATCGACAACGCGCCGGTGGCCCCCGACCTGATGAAGGCGATCGGCTTCACCGATGCCGAGCAGGCGGCGCTGCACTATCCGGACTTCGAGTATCTCGCGAAGGAGACCGCGAGCCTGCTCGACTGGTGGAACAAGGAATTCAAGGCCTGATCGGAGACCGCAGCGCCAAATGGCCGCCCTCGTCGTCCCGGCACTGCTGCTGGTGCTGCTGATGATGGTGGCGCCGATGGCGCTGCTGTTCCGCTATTCGCTCAACCTCTACAGCGCCACCGACCTCATGATCGAGGCGGTGACGCTGCGGAACTACGTCGCCGCGGTGGCCGACCCCTACTACCGCGACGTGCTGGCCACCACGCTGCGCACCGCCTTCCTCGCCACCGTCATCGCGCTCGCCGCCGGCTTCCCGGCCGCCTATGTGCTGGCGCGGATGCAGGGGCGGTGGAAGGCGATCCTGACGCTGATCACCGTCTTCCCGCTCATGGTCGGCAATGTCGTGCGCGCGGCGGGGTGGATGACGCTGCTGGGCAATACCGGGGTGGTGAATACCGCGCTCAAGGCGGTCGGCATCGGCTCGGTGCAGCTGATGTACACGCCGGGCGCCGTGGTCGCCGGTATCGTCACCGTCGTGCTGCCCTACATGATCCTCACCCTCGCGGCTGTCATCGAGGGGATTCCGCGCAATGTCGAGGAGGCCGCGCTCAACATGGGCGCGCGGCCATTTACCATGTTCCGCCGGGTGATCCTGCCCTTGAGCCTGCCCGGGGTGATCGCCGGCTCGGCGTTGGTGTTCATCCTCTGCATGAACGCCTACGCGACCCCCGTGCTGCTCGGCGGTGCCCGCTTCAAGATGATGGCGCCGGCGGTCTACGACCAGTTCGTGCGCACCACCAACTGGCCGTTCGGCGCGGCGCTGGCGTTTATCCTGCTGCTGGTCACGCTGGGGTTGACGATGGCGGGAAGTGCGTTGTTGCAGCGAAGGTATGCGAGGTAGGAAGAAAGGAAGCGCTTCTTTTTGAAAAAAAGAAGCAAAAACTTTTCTAACCGTTTGCTTCGGAGTTTCCCCGGGAAACTCCGAAGCCAATGGTTAAAAGTTTTGAGGCTGGCCTAGATAAGCCAAAAAGGCTTATTTATCATATGGTTATGGCACGTCGCGAAGCCGGCTTTCTTCTAACATTCAGCATGACCTCGTTAGTCAATTTGTGGCTGGAACGCCCGCGCGGGTGGCCGCCGCCGTAGTGGGTGTCAACCGCCATACCGCGACGCTGTTCTTCCATAAGCTG